>CAZPEJ010000086.1:0-9513 GCA_964585465.1 uncultured Ardenticatenaceae bacterium | reverse complement strand
CACCGTCTAATGCCGAAAATGGCGCACAGTGGTGAAGATCATTGCCAGCCCAAGTTTATCGGCCGTTTCTATCACCTCGTTGTCTCGAATGGAACCCCCTGGCTGAATGACGGCCGTAATACCTGCCCTGGCTGCGGCTTCGATGCCGTCGGGAAAGGGGAAAAAGGCATCGGAAGCCATCACGGCCCCGTGCGCCCGCTTCCCTGCTTTTTCGACCGCCAGGTTGACGGCATCCACCCGGCTGGAAAGCCCACCCCCAATGCCCACTGTGGCATTTTTTAAGGCAAACACAATCGCATTGGATTTAACATGTTGGGCGGCCACCCAGGCAAACCGCAAAGCAGCCCACTCATCCCCGGTGGGCGGCCGTTGGCTGACAACTTTCCAGGTGGTGTCGGCCGGATCACCCTGGTCTACTTCTTGCACCAGATACCCCCCACGCACCGCCCGAACTTCGAGCCGATTGGGGGTGGAAACTTCCGGCGGCAAGACCACCACCCGGCAATCCTTTTTCTTGGCTGCAAACCAGGTTAAGACCTCTGGGCTAAACTCAGGAGCTACTACCGCCTCCACAAACAATTTGGCATCTGCCAGCGCGTCGGTAAAAGCCATGTCTACCGGCCGATTAACCGCAATCACCCCGCCAAAAGCAGAAACAGGGTCAGAAGCCAGGGCCAGAGGGAAGGCGGCCGCAACCGATTCGGCCGTTCCAATGCCACATGGGTTTAGATGTTTCACAATGACAACCGCCGGAGTGGGATAAACAACGACGGCGTTCCAGGCTGAGTCCAGGTCAAGGATGTTGTTATAGGAGAGGGGTTTGCCTTGTAGCAGGGTGCCACCCAATGGCCCGCTGTGGGCATCGGTGGCATACAAAGCGGCCGATTGGTGAGGGTTTTCACCATAACGCATTGGCTGAACCTGTACCAGATTCAGCGACAGGTGATCGGGCAACAGGTTACTACCCACTGCCACCTGTTCACTGCCTACCTGTTGCTCCAGATAAGCGGTGATGGCGGTGTCGTAGTCGCGGGTGTGGGCGAAGGCTTTGATTGCCAACCTGCCACGCATGGTCTCGTTCAGGGTGTTTGCCAATAACCCGGCTGCTACGCTGTCATAATCGGCCGGATCACACACCACCGTGACACGGGCAAAATTTTTGGCGGCTGCCCGCAGCAAAGTCACCCCGCCAATATCAATTTGTTCTACTGCATCAGCCAGGGTGACATCTGGTTTGGCAACGGTTTGTTGGAAGGGGTACAGGTTACAAACGACCAGGTCAATTGGTTGGATGCCATGTGCGGTTAAATCGGCCGAATCTGTGGCCAGGTTGCGGGCCAAAATGCCACCATGAACGGCCGGGTGTAATGTTTTCACCCGGCCGCCTAACATTTCTGGGGCATGGGTGATGTCGGCCACATCCAGAGCTGGAATACCTGCCTGGCGCAAAACGCGCGACGTGCCACCGCTGGCAATCAGTTCCCAGCCCCCATCTACCAAGTTTTGGGCAAATCGTACCAACCCATTTTTATCGTATACAGAGAGAATGGCTCGTTTTTTCATATCGCAACTGTACCATGAGCCTCAGAAACGATCAATTTTAGGATGTGTCAACCGAGGTAGACAGTTGGGTTGGAAAGGGAGAAACGTAAAGCGTGAAACGTGAGGGGAGCAAGGGAATGGGCAATTATACTTGCAGAGGGCATAAACTGACATTTTTATTGAGATTGGAGATGAGAGATTGGAAATTGGCAAACCTCTGATCTCTTTCCTTGCGTCTTTGTGCAAGAAACCTCATTTCCCATAAACGCTTATGGATGACCAAAAACGGTTTGTGATGAACGTAAACCCAAACTCATGACATTTAGCACGCTTTTTGATGACCTTTGGGGGATGCTGGAAAGGGTGTTTGTTTTTATTTTCACAAAAGGGGAGACTACAATAGATATCCACTTTAAGTTCACTGAATAGGAGTTGATTATGCAAAACTTCGGCCCATTTGTAAGCAAATATGGGGTGGAAAATCATGGGATTCGTAATGCTGGCACCGTTTATTGGAATTTGACAGCACCCATGTTATATGAACAGGTTGTACGGCGGCGCGAAGGTGTGATTGCACATTTAGGCCCATTAGTGGTTCATACTGGCGACCACACCGGCCGTTCTCCCAACGATAAGTTTATTGTTCAAGAACCAACTAGCGAAAACGACATCTGGTGGGGAAAGGTGAATCGGCCGATTTCCCAAACCAACTTTGACAACCTCTACCGCAAAATGTTGGCATACATCCAGAATCGGGACATTTTTGTTTTTGATGGGTGTGTGGGGGCAGATGAGGAGTACCGAATGCCGGTGCGGATTATTACCGAATATGCCTGGCACAACCTCTTTGCTCGTAATATGTTTATCCGCGAGTTGAACCGAGAAAAGCTGGAAAACCATATCCCAGAATTTACCGTCATCTCAATGCCCCGTTTCCATGCAGAACCAGAGTTCGACGGCACTCGCAGCCAGACGTTTATCCTGATGGATTTTGGCAAACGATTGGTGTTGATTGGTGGCACAGAATATGGTGGCGAGATCAAAAAGAGCATCTTTAGTGCCATGAACTACTATTTGCCCAAACGAGGGGTGATGAGTATGCACTGTAGTGCCAATTATGGGATGGATAAGTCAAATACAGCCCTCTTTTTTGGTTTGAGTGGTACCGGCAAAACCACCTTGAGCAATGATCCTGAGCGGAAGTTGATTGGGGATGATGAACACGGGTGGAGTGAAAACGGGGTATTTAATTTTGAAGGTGGGTGTTATGCCAAAGTGATCAAATTAGACCCCAAAGGTGAACCGGAAATTTACCAAACCACTCGTTTGTTTGGCACCATTTTGGAAAATGTGGTGTATGACCAGGACACACGCCGGATTGACCTGGACAGTGATGCTTTTACGGAAAATACCCGTTCCAGTTACCCTATCAACTACATTGAGAACGCAGATTTGTCGGGTAGGGGGGGGCATCCGAAAAATGTGTTGTTTTTAACGGCCGATGCGTTTGGTGTATTGCCGCCCGTTAGCCGCTTGACGAATGCCCAGGCGATGTATCACTTTCTCAGTGGTTACACGGCCAAGCTGGCTGGCACCGAACGAGGGGTGAAAGAGCCACAACCCAATTTTAGTGTCTGTTTTGGTGCCCCCTTTATGCCATTGCATCCCGGCCGTTATGCCAAACTGTTGGGGGAAAAATTGGAGAAATATGATTCAAAGGTGTGGCTGGTCAACACCGGCTGGACAGGTGGCCCTTATGGTGTGGGGCAACGGATGAAACTGGCTTATACCCGCCGGATGGTTTCGGCCGCTTTGTCGGGTGAGTTGGACAACGTAGAGACATTTATCGAACCGTTTTTTGGCCTGCACATTCCCTCGCACATTGAAGGGGTGCCAGATGAAGCCTTGAATCCGCGCAATACCTGGGCAGATGGGGCTGCTTACGATGCCCAGGCTGCCAAGCTGGCTAATATGTTTGTGGAAAACTTCAAACAATTTGCTGAGGGTGTTACGGCCGATATTCGGGCGGCTGGCCCCCAATAATCACTTTATTTTGGTAAAACCTGATCCAAACGGGGTGGTCAACCGGCCACCCCGTTTTTGTTTATCTTGGGCTAAAACTCTATGAGAGGGAGGTTACAACTGTGCCTTAGCTGTTGTATAATTTGCCACAAATTGGCTGGAATGGATGTGGGGTTGGGAGATAGAAACAGGGCCAGACCCCGTTTTACCCTCCCAATCTAGTGATCTCAATTATGTACGAAATACCTTTGTTTCCCTTAAATACTGTCCTTTTTCCGGGAATGCCGTTGCCGTTGCACATTTTTGAGGAGCGGTACAAGCTGATGATTCGCAACTGCCTGGAGCAGCAACAGCCGTTTGGGGTGGTGTTGATTCGGGAAGGAACGGCCGAATTTGGCTCATTGGCAGACCCTTATGAGATTGGTTGTACTGCTCAGATTACTCACATTCAGCCGTTGGAAGAGGGACGAATGTTAATTATGTCGGTAGGAAGTGAACGGTTTCGTATTGTGAATCTGAAACGGGATCTGCCGTATCTGGTGGGGCAGGTGGAACGGATTCCCCTGTTGCGCGAACCCAACGAGGCATTGGCAAAAGCGGCCGATAAACTGTACCCCTTCGTATTGGATTATTTGAAAGTTTTGGCAAAAGTGGGGCAGGTGGAGTTTGACGCAGACCAGATTCCGACAGAACCACAACCGCTGGCCTATTTAGCCGCCGCTTTGGTGCAAATTGAGCCAGAACGTAAACAAAACTTTCTGGAAAACAACCAGATCAGCAAACTTTCCCGCGAATTGCACACGGTTTATCGGGATGAACTAAAACTACTACGCTGGATGCCTGTACCGAACCCGGAGTATGGCCTTTTTTCACTGAATTAACCGGTTTATTGCTTCGGAGATTGGAGATTGGCAATTGGTCTAATCCCTAATCTCCTCTTACTTTAATACAACTCCCCATATTTTGTTTGTAAATAGTGAATATAAGGCTCGATGGTTAGGGGTGCGCCGGTGACTTTTTCAATTAGCTCGTTGGCGGTGTATTTGCTGCCTTGTTGGTAGATGTTCTCTTTTAACCAACTGTGCAAGGTATCAAATTTGCCCTGGGTAATTTCGCTGGGGATGGTGGGGCGGGCTTTGACAGCCTGCTCAAAAAATAGTGCGCTGAGGATGTTGCCCAGGGTGTATCCCTGGAAGGCCCCGCCAATCAAACCACCATACCAGTGAACATCTTGTAATACCCCATCTCGATTATCTGGCGCGCGAACCCCTAAATCGGATTGATAACGGCCGTGCCACGCTTCAGGTAAATCTTTGACCGCCAGTTTGCCTTCTAATAGTTCTAACTCCAGGTCAAACCGAATCATGACGTGCAGGTTATAGGTTACTTCGTCGGCATCGGTGCGAATGAGAGAGGGTGTTACTTTGTTGATGGCGCGGTAAAAGGTGTCGAGGGAGACATTGCCCAACTGATCGGGGAAGGTGTTTTGTAGCTGGGGATAATAATGTTGCCAGAAACCGCGACTACGGCCGACAATGTTTTCCCACAGGCGAGATTGGCTTTCATGTACACCGGCCGAAGTACCACCATCCAAAGGTGTGGCTTCCATATCGGGATGAATCCCTTGTTCATACATGGCGTGGCCTGCTTCATGCAAGGTGCTAAACAGGGCTTCGCTCAGGTCGTCCGGTTTGATGCGTGTGGTAATCCGCACATCCCCAATGGAAAATTTGGTGGCAAAGGGGTGGTGAGTTTTGTCCTGACGGCCGCGATTCAAGTCATACCCATACTTTTTGACCACTTCTAGCCCAAAGGCCAGTTGTTTATCTTCCGGGAAGGGTTGCAACAGGCAGCTATCGTCGGTCACAGGTTTGGCTGTAATGTTTTTAACCAGTGGCACTAATCGCTGGCGCAGTTGGGCAAAGAGGGTGCGGACGGTTTCCGCTTTCATGCCGTAATCAGCATTGTCAATCAGTGGGTCGGCAATGTGGTCGTAACCAGGGAAACAATCCGCTACTTTGCGGCTATATTCCAGGGTTTTTTCCAGGTAGGGGGCAACAGCGGCAAAATCGTTAGCCGGGCGGGCTTCTGTCCACACCTGGTAGGCAACGGCCGTATGGGCATACACTTCTGCCATGAGTTGGGAGGGGATTAGGGTCAGTTTTTCGTAGTTGCGGCGGGTGACACGGATTAAACTGGCTTCGTAGCTGTCATAGGGCAGGCTTTCTTCTAACGGCCGTAAATCGTCCAATAAACGGCCGACGGCCGGGTCAATAAACTTTTCATGGGCCAGTCGCCCCAATGTTGCCATTTGCCGGCCCCGTGCCATCGCTCCCCCTGGTGGCATGTAGGTGGCTTGATCCCAACCCAATAAGGAAGCGGCCCCGTTCAAATCACCAATTTCTAACAAACGTTCTTTAAGTTCTTGTAATTTGGCTTCCACTCATTTACTCCTTCTATTAGGCAATTGTCTAACAGACAAAATGCTATCCTAAACGCTTCATTGGGACAAGAGGAAAGTCAAATAACGTGGTTAATGGGATAGGGCGATTACATACTCAAAAGAACAGCAGTTAAAAACTGCACCAACGGTTGCGAAGTCGGCCTACGCCGACTAAAAACGGTTGTTTCCAGTCCACGCAGGTGGACTTTGCATCTGTAGCCGCGAATTCTATTCGCCAGGCGTGTTAATGGGATGGTTCGCGGTTTTTCAAGAAGAAGCGGATAGCATCCGGGAGTCTATGTGCCCAGGCAGCTTCGCTATGGGTGGCCCATTTGCTTTCAACGTGGAGTAAATCCCGAATCGGCCGATACCCTTTTTTGGCTAGAATGGCTTTCATCCGCCGCACGCTGGCATAATACTTGCGGGAACGAGAGCGCAGAGTGAGGATTTCCGGCCAATGGTTGCCCATTTCGCGGGTGCCAGCATCCAGATAAATTTTGCCGGGGTGGAAGGGCGTAGTTTCTACATAAGAAAAAATCGTCCCATCACCAAACCACAGAGATGGACTCATGGCTCCTGTAAAACCAAACGTGTCGGGGTAGTGGAAAAAAGCGTATAAACTGATTAACCCTCCCATCGAAGACCCCATAATGCCTGTGTGTTTTTTGTCTGGCAGGGTGCGAAAATCCCGGTCAATGAGGGGTTTGAGGGTTTTGACGACAAATTTGAGATAAAAATTGCCTAACCCACCGCCGTGTTGGTGATCGGAAAAAGGGCTGTATTCATCAAGCCGTTTAGCCCCCATGTTGGGAATGCCTATCACAATGGCTTCTAACTTTTCTTCATGCCCCAGGCGTTCCATCGTCTCGTCTACATGCCACTCCCCAGAGTAGCTGGTCATCTGATCAAACAGATTTTGCCCATCTTGCATGTAAAGAACTGGGAAAGATTTGTTGGTGGAGCGGTAAGAAGGAGGGAGGTATACCAGGATGTCACGCCGATTCTGGAGTTCGGGGCTTTCGACATTTTGGGCAATTTTGACGTTGCCTTTGACAGTATGGTGACGTTGGTGAACCTCATAATAATTTTTCCAATGTACCTGCTGCAAAACATTTCTCCTCATCTATTTTATGTATACTGTATTGTAAACATACTTCTTACTTTTGCCATAACGCTCTAGTATGCTACACTTTGTGAAACTTTGCACAAGGCGGTTTTGCCTGTTACCGATTTAGACATGCGAGTCTGTTTGTGAGGTCATAAAGAAGATGAACGACGATTCTGTGAACGATTCGGCCGAAGATCAGCGTAAACAAATTGAACACCTAAACAAAATACGTTTTGGCTGGCATGATTTGATTGAGGAATTGATCGAAGAGGGGCGGCAGCAAGGCGCGTTTGACAATTTAAAAGGGAAGGGTAAACCATTAGACCTGTCGCGCAATTTGTACGCCGCCGGTATGGAACTGGCAAATGAGTTGTTGAAAAATAATCAATTAAAACCAGCCTGGATTCTTAACCGCAATCAGATTCAGGAGGCGATTCAAACCTTGCGCGAGGAAATCCGACGCACCTGGCAACGCCACGAACAGGCTTATCGGTTTGCTGTCTCGGAAGGGCAGCGGGGTGCTTTGCGGGTAAGTTGGGATGATGCTTGTAGACGTTGGGAAAACCAGATGGAGAAACTGAACCAGCAGATTCGTGATTTTAACTTAAAACGGCCGAGTGAGAACCTGGAGCTATTCAAAATTAGTCTGGAACGGGAGTTAGAAAGTGTGGCTGCTCCCCGTTGGTTGAAATAAAGTAACAACTCCATTCAGGTCGTGTGGTAACGGCCGATTTTTGCAGCATCATCCGTGTTTTGCGGGTGATGCTTTTTTTTGAAACGTAAAACGTGAAACGTGAAATCTCTCTGGTCACGTTTTACGTTTTACGTTTCACAGTGAACGCCACAAAATCCAAAAGACCCAAAATATCTTGACCTTTCCCTCTCTGTGTGCCATGCCTACCCTCTGCGAAACGCTGTATCCCTGTATAATGACGAGGAAATTATGACAAAATTGTGTCAATATATTGACAAAACATGTACAATAAGATATATTTTTTCTCAGTTTTTTAATAAAAACCCTGGATATGGAAACTACAATGTCTTACGATCCTTTTTTACCGTCCGAACGGAACAATAACGGGTATCACGATCACCTGGAAATAGCTGTTAACTTTTCAGATGACGAAACACATCTGGTGTTTGCTGATTGGTCAGCGGGTGAAAATGATGGGTTGGGAGAAGATTTTCTGCAACCTGTGGAACTGTTGGAGGACGTGCCACATGACTCCTCTGCTATTATTATTCATGACGAGGGTTTGACAGAGGATTTTTTGAGCATGTATATGCAAGAAAATCGGCAACAACCGCTGTTAACGGCCGATGAGGAAGTCAAACTGGCGCAAGATATAGAAGCGGGGCGTGAAGCAACCCGTCGTTTGCAGGCTAATTGTGGTTGTGATAAAGAACAACTTATGTTAGAGCGGTTGAAGACAATCGGGGAGTTGGCACGGGAGCGGTTGGTGCAGGCTAATACGCGCCTGGTGATTAGCATTGCCAAACGGTATCGCGGGCAAGGGTTGGATTTTCTGGATTTGATTCAAGAAGGGAATTTAGGGTTGTTGATTGCGGTAGACAAATATGATTACCGCCTGGGGAATCGTTTTAGTACCTATGCTACCTGGTGGATTCGCCAGGGGGTGACACGCGCGCTCACCAATCACGGCCGTTCCATTCGTATTCCAGCCCATTTGAATAGTAGTGTACGCCAGATTTACCGCATCACTCAACAGTTTGAGCAACGGCATGACCGCCCACCAACGGCCGAAGAGCTGGCAGAGATGCTCAATTTACCGTTGGATAAAGTGCGCTGGTTACAACAAATTACCTTACCTTTGCTCCATTTAGAACAACCCGCCGGAGACGACCAAGAAGCGGAACTGGGGGATTTTATTGAAGATACCGACACGCCCAGGCCATTGGATCAGGTAGCCAACAAGATGTTTGCCGAGCAGATTGGGGAGATTTTGGCACAATTAACCCCGCGAGAAGCGGCCGTTTTGCGGTTACGTTATGGGTTACAAGGGTATGAAAGCCACACCTTGAAAGAAGTGGGTGAACTGTTTGGTCTCTCGCGCGAGCGTATTCGCCAATTAGAGATTGGGGCTTTACGGAAATTGCGCTGGTTTCAGCGCGGGTACTCGCTGCTGAATTGAGGGGGTGGAGCGTGAAACATGACTAAAAATCACGTTTTACCCTTCACGCCCCAAACAGCCTGCCGAAGAACGGCCGAATAACGCGCGGGTCACACGGATGGAACGACGAACAAGACCAGAGAAAAAATCCGCGAAAACCCGCCATACCCGCGTCATCTGCGTCCCAATGCAACTTTTCCAACAAACTGCCAGTACAGGTTTTCGTAAGTTCTCATCAGGTTTTTGAAGCCACGTTTCCTCTGGTA
>CAZPEJ010000085.1:0-11978 GCA_964585465.1 uncultured Ardenticatenaceae bacterium | reverse complement strand
TTTTGTTTCCTGGTTTCAACTGGGCGAACATCTCCAGGTGGTTGCCCTGTTGTTTCTGTTGCTGTCAGGGGTAGGATTGGCCTTCTTTTACCAGACCTGGGTGTTGGCTCTGTTGTTGCTCGTCGTCATTCCCACGTCAGATGCCCAGTTGACTCAAACACCTTTCCTGGTTCCAGGCACAAATTTTGCCATTTCCTATGTAGACCCGCTGTTGATTTTAATTTTTGCCTTTTGGTTTCTGGGTTTGCTGACCGGCCGTAAACATATTTACCGAAATGTGCTTAACCTGCCGTTTTTGCTCTTTTTGATGACCATTTGTTATGCCACCGTTTTGGGGTTGCTGACGGGTGCCAGACCTGGTGATGTGTGGATTGCTCTCCGTCCGCCGTTGACGTATTTTTTGGCTTTGGTGGCGACAACAGCTTTTGTTTCCAGCCGACAGGTGATAAACCTGATGACCCTCTTGTTGTTCACCATTTGGGCTGTGGCTGTGTGGGGAATTTATGTTTCTGTCACCGGGCAAGGAACGGCCGTTAGCACGGCATTTGGGACGCTGGCTTTGCGGAACTTTCAAGGGGCGCAAAATGCTTATCTGGTGATTGGTCTCTTGACCACGTTGGGCTGCCTCATGTTTGCCCGCCGCCGCTGGGTATGGTGGTTATTGGCGGGTGCGGCAAGTTGCATGGGGGCGGCGGTGCTGGTGTCGTTTGTGCGAGGGAACTGGGTGGGAACGGCCGTTGGTTTAATCGTTCTCCTGGTGATGTTGCCGGGGCCAATGCGGTGGCGTTTTGCTGCTGTCACGGCCGGGGTCACGATTGTTTTATTCCTGTTGGTCGGTGGGGTGGCTGCCCTTTCGCCGCAGAACACCCCTTTGTTGCAGGTAGCCCGCGAACGGCTGTTATCCATTTTTGATCCCACCGCTTCCACCCAATACACCCTCGACGCGGCTCAATCCCGCCTGTTTGAACTCCAAAGCGGTTTACCCCAGGTATTAGAAGCCCCCCTGATTGGGCATGGTTATGGGCATTACTTTTGGGTCAACTTTGTGCGAGGGGAGTTAACGCAGGTGCGTGGCTTTCATAATAGTTATTTAACCCTGGTTTATACCAACGGGTTGATCGGGTTACTGGCCTTTTTGTGGTTGTGTGTGGCGTTTGTGGTTGCTGCCGGTTTTTTCGGCCGTTCCATGCCACTCACTATCGAACGAGGCATCGTCACCGGATTAACGGCCGCTTTTGTGGCAATTCTGGTTGCCTCCCTGGTCAATTTTTACCTGTTCGATATGGTCAACCTGGCCCCGTTTTTAGGGGTTTCGATGGGGATGGTGTTGTTTTTAGCGAAACGCCAGCCTCCTTCAGTAATCGGTACCTAGTAATCAGTAATCAGTAATTGTACCTGGTTGACTGACAAATGTTATTTTCATCCGCTGCGGCAACGGATAGAAACGGATAAACGGATGGCTAATCAAGAACTATCCGCTTATCCGCTTTTCATCCGCTGCAAAAGTTCAAGTATTAAATCTATCGGTCAACCACGTTTCACGTTTTACGTTGCACGCTCCCCCTTTTGTTTTTTTATGCCTACCTTCCCTCAACAGTTCTTACAAAACCATCTGGCCTGCCCGCAATGCCGTGTGATTGTAAAAAAGTTCGAGCAGGGGTATCAATGCCCCCGCTGTGGCACACGGTTTGAGGCGGTAGAAGGGGTGCCGGTGATGTTGTTGCCGGGGCGGCAGGAGGAACTGGTTGGCCTGCCACAGAAAAAAACACCGCGCAACCTGGCCGGGTGGCGCAGATTAAAAACCCCACCCAGCCCGTGCCTGAATGTGGCACCCGGGGCGTTATCGGTTATGGAGAGGTTGTCGGAAACGGCCGTTATGCTGGAAATCGGTTCTGGGACACGCCGCCTTCACCCCCACATCATTAACCTGGACATTGACCGCTTTCCCCAGGTAGATGTGGTGGCGGCTGGTGACCAACTGCCATTTGCCGATGAACTGTTTGACCTGGTAGTGTGTGAAGCGGTGCTGGAACACGTCCGCCAACCCAACGCGGTGGTGGCCGAAATGGTGCGTGTCCTGAAACCAGGCGGCCAACTTTATGTCGAAACCCCTTTTCTGGAAGGATTCCATGCCGACCCCCACGATTACCAGCGTTATACCCTGGCTGGCCTGGAATATCTGTTGCGTGAGGTAGAAAAGTTGGAATCAGGTATTGCAGTTGGCCCGGCTTCCGCGTTGGGTTGGTTGTTGCGGGAGTATCTGCCGCTTTTTGCCCCAGTTTTCCTGCGGAAAGAGGTGGCTTTAGCGGTGGCCTGGATGACCACCCCCTTCAAATATCTGGATTGGTGGTTGGTGCGGCGACCAGAAGCCCACCGTATTGCGGCCGGGTTTTATTTCTGGGGACAAAAACGGGGGTTTTCTGAGTAGAATTTTTGTAACAATTCACCGCAAAGGCGCAAAGGAAAGAGAAAACCTGGGTCTTTCGGATTTTGTGGGGTTTGCTGTGAAACGTAAAACGTGAAACGTGAAATTTCTCTGGTCACGTTTTACGTTTCACGTTTCATTTTTTTGCTCGCGCAGAGGCGCAGGGACGCAGAGATTTTCTGTCCTCTGCGCCTCCGCGCCTTAGCACAAGAATAATGAAACGAATTTTGTATCTGAACCATGTTTCTTACCGCAGTGGGGCGGAAAACAGCCTCTTGCTGTTGCTGGCCGGGTTAGACCGCAACCGGTATGAGCCGGTGGTGGTGTGCCCTCCTGGTGGCCCGTTGTTAGCTGGTCTGGCAGAGATGCAGGTGATGAACAAAACGATGGAGATGGGGAAACGGCCGTTTTCTTTCCTGCACACCGTCCAAAATTTACGATACCTGATTCACACCCACCACATTGATCTCATTCACGCGAACTCTGTGGACGCTACCCAATATGCCGCATTACCCGCCCGCCTGACCGGTGTTCCACTCATTGGGCATGTGCGAAACATCTGTTCATTTCGCCCACACGGGTTGTGGCTGCTGCAACAAGCCACCCGCCTGATCGCCGTTTCCGAAGCTACCCGTCGCGCCCTGGTGGCCCAGGGGGTGCAAGCCGCCAGGGTGGAGGTGATTTACAATGGTGTGCCGTTGGCGCAGTTTCAACCCACCCCAGGGGCGCGGCAGATGATGAACTTGCCAGACGGTGTGCCAATCGTGGGGGTAATCGGCCGTTTACACCCCATCAAAGGGCACGAAGATTTCTGCAAAGCGGCTCAAATCCTTCTGAAACAGATACCCGACGTTCATTTTTTGATTGCCGGAAGCGATCCTGAACCGGGGCAACCGTATGAACAAACTTTGCGACACCTGGTGCAACAGTTGGGTATTCAGGAACGGGTTCACTTTTTGGGGGAAATTACCCAGGTCAACCTGTTTCTGGCGGCGTTGGATGTTTTTGTGTTGCCGTCCCATCAAGAACCCTTTGCGCGGGTTATCCTGGAGGCGATGTGTAGCGGGTGTGCCATTGTGGCAACGGCCGTTGGTGGTACCCCGGAAGCCCTTCAAGAGGGTTACACAGGTTTGTTGGTGCCACCCGCCCAACCCGCACCCCTGGCAAACGCCATCTTACACCTGCTAAACCACCCAGACCTGGCAAAAAAATTGGGCCAAAACGCCCGTGCAGTGGCGATGGCCCGCTACGACATTGCCCACAACGTTGCCAAAACCACAGCCTTGTATGACCAATGGTTGTCAACCCCTTGAGTTCTCAAAGAGCCGTTACCTTGTTTATCGTGACGTATGAAAATCTTGTTTATCACACCTGAATGGCCTTATCCGTTAGACCAGGGGGGGCGCATCAGAATGTTTCACTTGTTGCAACAACTGGCTCATCACCATGAGGTTCATCTGATCTCAGTCCTGTTCCAGCCCGTTTCACCTGCCGAATATGCGCCGCTTGGCCTGTTGTGCCATTCGATACAAACCATTTTGTACCCTAATTCACCCTGGCGTGCGGCCGGGCGGGTGGCAAAAAGTTTGTTGTTGCGACGGCCGTACATTATCAGCAAATATCTGGCTCCCGCTTTGCCTGGGCTGGTGCGTCAGACGATTGAGCAGGTGAAACCAGATTGTTTGTTTGTGAATGTTCATTATCTGGCGGCTTGTGGGACGGGGGTTGGGGTACCCACGTTGGTGGATTTTCACGATATAGCTTCGGTGTTGTATGCCCGATTTGCCCAAAACCCACGTTGGGGTTTGAAAAAAGTGCATGGGCATTTGCAATTACCACTTTTGACTCGTTTTGAAGCTTTGTTACCAGCCCAATTGAGGGCGTGTACCACCGTTTCCGAGGAGGATGCAGCCCATTTGCGGCGGTTGTCGGGGGGGAGCAACATCTTTGTGCTGCCGAGTGGGGTAGATGAGGTTTACTTTCAACCTCAACCGGTTGAGGTGGCGGATTGTGATTTGATTTATGTGGGAAGCATGGATTATTATCCCAATGTGGATGGGGTGTTGTTTTTAGTGCAGGAGGTTTTGCCCCTCATCTGGCAGAAACGGCCGAATACCACCTTATCCATCGTAGGGCGCAACCCAACAAAAACGGTGCAACAACTGGCCCAAGACAAACGCATTTCTGTCACCGGCTGGGTGGCGGATGTTCGGCCGTATTTACAACGGGCCAGATTGGTTTTGATACCTTTGCGGATTGGGGGTGGCACCCGGTTGAAGGTATTAGAGGCGGCTGCGATGGGCAAAACCATCGTTGGTACCTCGATTGGGTTGGAGGGATTGGGGCTGGAAAACGGCCGTCATGCCATATTTGCCGATACACCAGAGAGACTGGCCCAGGCCACTCTGCACCTGCTACACTCCCCAGAATATCGGCAGCAGTTAGGCACAGCTGCCCGTTCCTGGGTGGTGGAGCGGTTTAGCTGGCAGGCGGTCGGGCGCAGGTTGGAAGAGATTTTGGGGCGATTAGAGATTGGAGATTAGAGATTGGCGGTTTGTTGGGAAAATGGGACGCTGATAAACGCAGGTGGAACGGATGGACGCGGGTTTTTTGACCCGCGAAAACCCGCGAAACCCGCGTTCCATTCAATATCCGTTATATGGATCAACACGGTTTTTTGACCCGCGAAAACCCGCTCCATCCGCGAAATCCGCGTTCCATTCAATATCTGTTATGAAGATTGGATTAGATGCTCGTCTGGTTCATTGGCCGGGGATCGGCCGTTATATTCAAACACTCGTGAAGCAGTTGCCCACCACAGGCGAACAGCACCGCTTTGTTTTTTATTTTGCTACTCCGCAGGATTGCCAAAACTATGGGGTGCAACGGCCGAATGTGGAGAACCGCGTATTTCATTCGGCCGTTTTTTCCCTCCAAGAGCAACTTCATTGGCCCGCCAGGCTGAAACAAGATAACCTCGACCTGTTTCACGCCCCCCATTACACCGTTCCCCTGCTGGCTGCCTGCCCGCTCGTGATGACTTTACACGACCTGGTTGGTTTCCGTTATCCACATTACCTTTACTCGGCGGCAGCCCGGCTCTATTACCAGTGGATGACCCGGCTGGCTGTGCGAAAATCAGCGCGTATCCTGCTGGATTCCCGTTTTACTCAGACAGAGCTGCTGTCTCTGTTTTCTGTACCCCCTGGTAAAACAGAAGTGGTTTATCTTGGCATCGAGGAGGAATGTTTTACCAGACCACCTGCCGCCTTTCCCACCATTCAGGAAAAATACCGTTTACCCGAACCATATATGTTGTATGTGGGCACATACAAACCCTGGAAAAATTTACCGGTTTTGTTAGAAGCGGTGCGTCTTTTGCGGCAACAAGGGGAAAAAACGGTATTGGTGCTGGCAGGCAAACCGGCCCGACATCAACAGGATGTTTCGGCATTGATTCAAACGTTGGGATTGAGTGACCAGGTGGTGGAAGTGGGGTATATTGAGGAAGCAGATTTAACGGCCGTTTATGCCCACGCTCAACTGTTTGTTTTTCCTTCCCGTTATGAAGGGTTTGGGTTGCCAGTTTTAGAAGCGATGGCCGCAGGAACGGCCGTTGTAGCCGGCCGGGCCGCCGCACTGCCCGAAGTAGTGGGGCAGGCAGGCTGGCTGGTAAACCCGGATGACCCAGGCGAATTGGCCCACGCGCTGCACACCCTCCTCAACCATCCTGAGCAGCGAAACGAGTTTGGCTGGCGCGGCCAACAGCGGGCCACACAATTTCCCTGGCAAACCTGCGTTCAACAAACCTTAAACTTCTATGCCTTATGAAAAAACTCAAGGTTTTGCAAGTCATTACCTCAACCGTTGGCGGGGCTGGTAAGCATGTTTTTTACCTGGCTCACGCATTAAACCAGGAAAAGTTTGAAACGGCCGTTGCCTATACCCCAGGTCAACATCTGGATTACCTCTTTCTTGATCATCACATCCCCGTTTTACCCTTGACGATGGGGCGCACGATCAACCTGGCCCGTTTGCTGGCCGATGGAGTCACCCTATACCGTTACATCAAACACCACCACATAGACATCGTTCACACCCACAATACATTGGCCGGGATAATCGGCCGTTTGGCAGCCTGGTGTGCTGGTGTTCCCGTCATTTTGCACACTATTCACACCTTTGCCACCCACCCCTACGTTTCCCCCTATAAAAAACCGTTTTACCTGTTCCTGGAACGTTCCCTCGACAAATTTACCACCCATTACACCGCTGGTTCACACGCTATCACCCGGCAAGCTGTTGAGAAAAAAATTACCACACTACCTGAAATCACCACCATTCATTACGCCGTGAACCCTGACCACTTTTTGTTGTTAGATACCTGTCCCGCCACCCTCTGGCAACGGCGCAAAACTTTGGGGATTGGGGCAAATGACCAGGTGATTGGTTTTATCGGCCGATTAGAAACCCAAAAAGGGCCGCATATCTTCATTGAAGCCGTCGCCCAGGTTATCCCTTCAAACCCCCAGGTGAAAGTTCTGCTGGTGGGGGATGGCCCTTTGCGCTCTCAACTGGCCCGTTTATGTCAACAACTCCAAATTGAGAAAAACGTTTTTTTTCTGGGGTGGCGCAAGGACATTCCCGAAATCCTGTCTATGGTAGATATTGTTTCGCTGGCTTCGTTGTGGGAGGCGTTTGGGATGGTGTTTGCCGAGGCGGGTTTGATGCAAAAACCTGTTGTGGCTACTTGTGTCGAAGGCATCCCAGAAGTGGTCGTTCATGGGAAAAGTGGCCTTTTGGTGCCCCCCCACGATCCTGGCAAACTGGCTGAAGCCCTCATAACCCTGTTGCAAAACCCGGAAATGGCTAAAAGGATGGGGGTGTATGCCCAAAAACATGTGTTAAGCCACTTTACGCTGGCAGCCATGATTCACGCCCATGAGCAGTTGTATCACCAATTATGGAACCAAGAAACGGCCGTTTCCCCCTCCTGGTTGGTTTAGAAGGTGCCGTTCTCGTGGCGGTTGCCCCCTTCTTGTTATTTCCCACCCTTTCCCCCGGTGGCACAGGGTTGGCTTTGGTTTCCCTGGCCGGGTTATGGCTGTTTCTTTGGGTTTTCACCCGCCAACCCTTTCCCCACACCCCTTTGAACCTTGCCGTCTTGTGTTTTGCCGTAACGGTATGGGTGAGCATCAACCTGACGGCCGATCCCACCCTCACCACCCCCAAAACAACCAACCTCCTCCTCGGCCTGGCAACCTGGCGTTTTTTAGCCCAGCTCACCAATCGCCCCTGGTGGTTCGCCAGTTGTTACGCCTTTGCCCTGGTCAGTTTGTTTTTCACCATCACCGGGGCCTTAAGCGTCAACTGGTTTGCCAAATACCCCCTGTTTGCCGCCCTGCTCAACCGATTGCCCACCCTCATTTTCTCCCTGCCCGAAAGCCCAGAAGCCGGGGTTCATGCCAATCAACTGGCCGGGGTTCTGTTGTTGCATGGGCCTTGGTGGGTTTCCCTTGCCTGGGGCTGGCGATCCTCCCGTTTTTCACGCCTTTTCCCGGCCGTTTTGGCTTTTTGCCTGGTTAGTTTGCTGGTTTTGACCCAATCCCGTAGCGGTTGGTTGGGGGGGGTGGCGGGCATCCTGGTTCTAGGGTGGGGGTGGTACACATTTTCTTCTGCCTCCGTGCCCAAACGGCCGTTTCGGTGGCAACTGTGGGGTGTTTTGGCTGTGTTAGCCCTGGTCAGCCTGTTCGCCTGGGCAGCCCACCCTGCCTGGCAATCTATGGCCCATGACACTCGTAACGCGGTAGGGTTTCGCCTGGAGGTGTGGCGATGGGGCTTAACGGCCGTTCACGGCTTCCCCTTCACTGGCACCGGCCTGGGATCATTCCGCCAGGTAGCTCGCCGCCTCTACCCCATGGATATTCCCGCCAGTTACGACATCTCCCACGCCCACAACCTTTTTTTGCAAACCGCCCTGGACATCGGGTTACCGGGTTTAATCGCCTATCTGGCTATATTAGGGATTGCGGCCAGGATTGCCTGGCAAACAGCAAAACAGGTAGAGGAATTACGGCCGTTTGCCCTGGGACTCCTGGCCTCACTGGTTGCCTTCCACACCTACGGCCTCACCGATGCCCTGGCCCTGGGGTCAAAACCGGGTCTTTTATTTTGGTTTATCCTGGGTTTACTAGCCGCCCTGGCACAGCAGAACAAAAAACATGAAAATTGACAGCCCGATTTGCCCACTTGTCACTTGCCAACTTGCCCACTTACAGCTATCTTTCAGGGTAATAAACCGGGTCTTTGGCAATTGACATAATACACAATACACCCCTACGCCATCCCCCGTAAAACAACGACCCCCAAAGAGGAGGAGACACATGCCCGTACAATTTGGCACCGAAGGATGGGTGCAAGCCCTGAAAACAGAAATTGGCAAAAGTGCTGGTTACAAAGACGCAGCCAAAAACTGGGAAGGCGATTTTTACTTTATCGTCACCAAAGGGCCAGCCGTGCCGGAAGAAATCTATCTTTACATGGATTTGTGGCATGGTGAATGCCGCGCCGCCCAAAAAGTAACCAACCGCACCGAAAAATCACCCGAATTTGAACTCACCGCCCCGCTAGAAACCTGGCAAAAAGTATTAACCAAAAAGATAGACCCCATTCGGGGGTTGGTGTCGGGTCAGTTAAAGCTGAAAGGCCCCATGATGAAGGTCATGAAAGCCCCCAAAGCGGCCATTGAACTGGTGGAATGTTGCACCCGCATCGAAACCACCTGGCCGTCGTAAATTGTGAGTCATGTGGTTCTTCCATGTTCCCGAATTTTATTTTGGCGAAGATGCCCTTAGCCGTTTGGCCTCTCTCAAAGGCCGCCACGCCTTTTTAGTCACCGATGCCCACATTCAAGCCCTGGGGTTTGTAGAAAAGGTGCAACAGCAGTTAGCTCTGGCTGGGGTGGAATCGGCCGTTTTTGCCGAAGTAGAACCCGATCCCTCCCTGGAAACCGTGCGGCGCGGGGCACAGGCCATGCTTGCCGACCAACCCGATTGGGTCATTGGCCTGGGGGGTGGTTCCTGCATGGATGCCGCCAAAGCGATGTGGATTTTGTACGAACGCCCCGACCTGGACGCAGAAGCCATCAACCCCTTCGATGACTTAGGGCTGCGGCAAAAAGCCCGCCTCATTTGTATTCCCACCACCGCTGGCACCGGCTCCGAAGGCAACTATGGCATTGTTCTCACCAATACCGCCGAAAAACGGAAACTCACCCTGGGGTCCCGCGAAGCCACCCCCGACATTGCTATTGTAGACCCGCTGTTTACCCACCACTTACCTCGCCAATTAACGGCCGATACGGGCATAGACGTACTAACCCACGCCATCGAAGCCTACACCTGTCAATGGGCCAACGACTTTACCGACGGCCTCTGCCTGCAAGTGGTAAAAATGGTTTTCACCTACCTGCCGCGTGTGGTTGCCCAGGGAGCAGCCGACCCGGAAGCACGGGAAAAAATGGCAAACGCCGCCAGTTTGGGAGGTATGGTGTTGGGGAACAGTCAGGTAGCTTTGGCCCACGCCTTTGGGCACAGTGCCGGGGCCATTTTCAAACACATTCCACACGGGCGCATTACGGCCGTTTTCCTGCCCTACACCATTCAATTTGTGGCAAACGCCGGAATCGGCCGTTACCGCGACATCGCCATCACCCTGGAACTGCCCGCTGCCGACGAAACAGAAGCCGCCAACAGCCTCAGCCAGGCCATCAACACCCTGTTGCGTCAGATTGAACAACCGGTCACATTGCAAGAAGCAGGCATCACACGAGACGAATTTGCCGCCGCCATGCCCATGATGGTAGAACATGTGGAAATGGATGCCAACAGCCTCATGTCCCGCCGTTTTCCAGAAACGGCAGAAATTGAAAAACTTTTTTGGTATGCCTACGAAGGCAAGATCATAGATTTTTAGAAATGAAGTACCCAAAACGCATCGGTTTAGCCCTTAGTGGAGGAGTAGCACGCGGCCCGGCCCATGTGGGCGTGCTGGCAGTGTTGGAAGAAGCTGGCATTCCAATAGATTGTGTGGCTGGCACCAGTGCTGGCTCAATCGTCGGTGCCGCTTATTGTGCTGGTTTGCCAATGGCCGAAATGCTCGCATTGGCAACCGGGGCGGGCTGGCGCAATGTTGCCACCCCCGTCTGGCCGCGCCGGGGATTAGTCAGTTTTGCCCGCATGGAAAGCTGGTTGGAAGGGGTCATCGGTGTGTTAGATATTCGTGACCTTTCCATTCCCTTTGCCGCAGTGACCGCCGATTTAACCACCGGCGAACGAGTCATTTTGCGTCAGGGGCGGCTGGCAACGGCCATTCGTGCCAGTTGCTCTGTGCCGGGGTTTGTCACACCGGTGGAAATAGACGGCCGTTTACTCTGCGATGGCGGCGTAGCCGATAACCTCCCCGTAGATGCTGTGCGCGAAATGGGAGCCGACTTTGTGATTGCCGTAGACCTGTTTATGCCAGGGGATGCTCACCGCTGGGGGCCACTAGGGATGGGCGCGGCTGCCCTGGAAACCCTCATCCGCACCTCTGGTGGTGGGATACGTCAGGCAGATTGTTTAATCATGCCCGATATTTCTGGTTTCTCCTACCTGCGTTTTTCCCAAAGCCACGCCTTCATCGAACTCGGCAAAGCCGCCGCCCGCCGCGCCCTCCCCGGTATTCTGAGCCGGTTAAACGGGTGGTAAACAGGTCAGTGAAACTTAAACATTTATCTATTTCTATCCGTTGCCTGCCATATCTGAAAATGACATTTGTCACTCAACCAGATTTGTCTAACAGGGCTGTAAACTCTTCAGGGGTTAGTTCAATTTCACGCAAAATTTCACGAATTAACGGCCGTGCTAAATCCTTGCCAGGGTGTTTAGGAAGTGTAGTAGTTCGGCCGTCAGGATGCCGGTAGAAAACGTGACTCCCCTTTTGCCGAATAAATTCAAACCCCAGCCGTAGAAGCAGCCGCTCCATTTCCTTAAAACCAACGATAGGCAATCGGCTCATGCAACGACCTCAATTTGTTGTAAGCCTACAAAGTGGGGTAGATCATTTAGCAGATCAGGATTTTCTTCCAAACATAACTCAAGAACTTCCTTCAAATTAGTATGAAGCGCATCTAAAGTTTCGCCTTGTGAGTGCGCCCCTGGGATTCCAGGAATGGTTCCTACATATAATTTGGTCTCTGGGTCAAACTCAATATAAGCAACAAATGATTTCATAACCTGCCTCCTTTTGACGCGGGCTTTCATTGTACCAGCTTTCAATATAAGAGGGTGGAAATCAATAGTTTTGGCAGCAATTCCCAATTTGGGAATCGCCATCGGTTGAAACCGACGGCTAACAAACCCAAACCTGTTAAAACAGGTTGAAACGTGGCTTTTTGAACGTGCTTTAGCACGTTTTTTGATTAACCTGGGGTTAAAATCAATTGCCAAAACCAACCCATTGTAGCGGCGGGGCGGTTGGGTTATGGGTCAGCCCTAGAACCACAACATTTGCT
>CAZPEJ010000084.1:0-12004 GCA_964585465.1 uncultured Ardenticatenaceae bacterium | reverse complement strand
TCTACGCCTTGCATGAGTCGCCTGTCGTGCCTGATGTTTTTCTCAGCATGGATGTGCAAATTCATCCCAACTGGTATGAAAAACGGCATCGCACCTACTTCTTTTGGGAGTTTGGCAAACCGCCCGAAGTGGTGGTAGAGGTGGTTTCTAATAAGGTTGGACGGGAAGACGGTTACAAACAATCCCTCTATGCTCGCATTGGGGTAGCTTACTATGTTATCTTTGACCCTACCTACCAACTAGGTGAATCAGTTTTACGTATTTTCCAGAACCGGGGAGGAATTTTCCAGGAAATAGATTCTCTCTGGATTCCTATGATTAAATTAGGAATTTGTTTATGGGAAGGGGAATATGAGAACTATCAGGCCACCTGGATTCGTTGGTACGATGAAGATGGGTTAGTTGCCACTGGGGCAGAACAGCAGCAACGCGCGGAAACGGAGCGACGACGAGCGGAAACTGAAAAACAACGAGCGGAAACGGCCGAATCCGAAATCATCCGCCTTCAAGCTGAATTGGCCCGGTTGAAAGGGAGTTGACGTAAAATGTGAAACATGAAACGTGATATACTCCGTTTCACGTTTTTATTTCGGGGGACAAAATGGCAATAGAAGAAATCGTAACATCTCCTGTGCCGAAAACGGCCGAAATCATCACCGAATTAGACATTAGCCACATTGTAACGGAGGATGATACACCAGTGGACAATATCTTTTCCGAAAAACAACAACGCCTGTTGACCGAACCCCTCTACACCTCGTGGAGACCAGACCGCAAATTTGTGGCTTTTGCCAATGTGGGCATGTTCTACGCCTTGCATGAGTCGCCTGTCGTGCCTGATGTTTTTCTCAGCATGGATGTACAGGTTCACCACAACTGGTATGAAAAACAGCACCGCACCTACTTTTTTTGGGAGTTTGGCAAACCGCCCGAAGTGGTGGTAGAGGTGGTTTCCAATAAAGAAGGTAGAGAGGATGGTTACAAACAATCCCTCTATGCCCGTATTGGGGTTGAGTATTACATCATTTTTGATCCTACCCATCAGCTAAGTGATGTGACACTCCGGGTGCATGAAAAACGGCATGGTACCTATGAAGAAAAACAGGATACATGGCTGCCATCGGTGGGGTTAGGCATTCAATTATGGGAAGGTAGCTATGAAAACCAGAAAGCCATCTGGATCCGTTGGTACGATGAAGATGGGTTAGTTGCCACTGGGGCAGAACAGCAGCAACGCGCGGAAACGGAGCAACGACGCGCGGAAGCTGAAAAACAACGGGCGGAAACTGAAAAACAACGGGCGGAAACTGAAAAACAACGCGCAGAAACGGAGCAACGACGCGCGGAAGCTGAAAAACAACGGGCGGAAACGGCCGAATCCGAAATCATCCGCCTTCAAGCCGAACTGGCCCGGTTGAAAGGGGAATCTGCTTAGTTTCATCCCCCATGCAAATCCTCCACCTGGACACAGACGACGACATTATCTCCATCTGTGACCGCCTGGATTGGCAAGAAGAGTCGCAGGTGCTTTTGTTATTGCCAGAAGATGGGGGAGTATTACGTGAAGGGTTAGATTTGGTGCGGTTGCGCCGCCACGCGGATAAACGACGCATTGAAGTAGGGCTGGTAACGGCCGTTCCCGACATCTCTCGTCAGGCCCGTTCATTGGGGTTTCCTGTTTTCCTCACCATCGAAGCGGGGCAGAAAAACCGACAGCATTGGTGGCGCGGGCGAAGGCGGCGCGAGCGAGTGGGGTTGCCCACAACTGGTGGCAACCCGTTACCATTCATCTCTCCCCGGCCGGTGGAGGCAAAAGACCGCCAGGAAATGTACCGCCGCCTCTCGCCCTACCCATCCTGGGCGAACTGGTTGATGCGGTACACAGCCATCTTGCTCTTTTTTATCACCCTGTCCCTCCTGTTAGTAGGCTTTTTATACATCACCCCCACTGCCACCATCACCCTAAAACCAGAAGTTCAACCCATTCAAGTGACCACTGTGGTATTGGCCGACCCAACCATTAACGAAACAAACACAACCAATTCGGCCGTTCCCGCCCGCCGACTGACCACCACACAAACGTGGCAAACCGATGTTGCCACTACCGGCTTAGTAGATGTAGCCAGTGCCTCGGCGCGGGGCAGCGTGGTATTTGTCAATCGGTTGGCACAAGAGGCCACCATCCCAGCAGGCACACGGGTCAGCACGTCTCAAGGCAACAATGTGGTTTTTCAGACATTGGATGAAGCGGTGTTGCCCGGTGTGGTAGGCAGCACGGCCGAAATAGACATTATTGCCATTGAACCGGGGGCAGCCGGGAATGTAGCAGCTAACTTGATTAACCGTGTACAGGGGTCGCTGGCCTTGCGCGTGGAGGTGCGGAACCTGGAAGAGACCACAGGGGGTGGAGTACAAACATTGCCCGCTGTTACCGGAACCGACCAGTTGCGCCTGCGCTCCCAGGTCATGCAATACCTTCAGGCTGTAACAACCTCAGAATTAAGTACCCA
Organism: uncultured Ardenticatenaceae bacterium; assembly: GCA_964585465.1. Classification (GTDB taxonomy): domain Bacteria; phylum Chloroflexota; class Anaerolineae; order Promineifilales; family Promineifilaceae; genus CAZPEJ01. Next base: position 9,494 of record CAZPEJ010000084.1, on the reverse strand, counting down.
ATTGACGGAGCGAGAATTTTTAGCCCAGGAATCGTTGCGGGTGGAACAAATTTTGAGTGAAACCTATTCAAACTTTCCTGGTGAGCAGGCTGACAAACTGGCTTTGGAGATTAAAGCGGTATTGCAAGGAACGGCCGTTGATACCTTTGCCGCCACCGATATTGCCTACAACGCCCTGGTATTACAAGTGCCCGCCGGGTTTACCCTGGTGCCCGCCAGCCTGCGTTTCCAACCCGGCAACGTCCTGGCGGTAGATGAAGAAGGACGAGTCAGTTTTGAAATGGTCGCGCACGGTGTGGTGGCACCCAATTTGTCGCTGACACAACCCCTGGCTGTGATCACCGGGCAGCCTACGAACCTGGCAATTGCTTATTTATACGAACAATTGCCCTTACAGGACGTTCCTACGGTCGCCGTGTGGCCGGTGTGGTTCGAGCGAATTCCTTACCTGGTCGGGCGGATTCAGACAGAAGTTGTCACTGGGGAGTAGGGGGTCAATAACCGTTGAGATGAGCGTGTCTTCGTTGATGACATGATGAACGATTTACACCATTTGCAAAATTTGTATCCTGGCTCTGTGATGGCTTTGGATTTGGGCGAAAAACGGATTGGCGTAGCCGTCAGTGATACCACCCGCACCATTGCCAACGCCTACACCGTTCTGAAACGGAAATCGCGCAAAGAGGATTTTGAACGAATCGGCCGTATAATTGCCGAGAAAAAAATCACCTTGTTGGTGGTGGGGCTGCCGGTGCCGCTCAACGGCATTGAAGGGAAAATGGCTGCCTGGGTGCGAGATTACACGGCCGATTTAACGACCCACCTCACCATTCCTACCGAGTTTTGGGACGAAAGCCTCACCTCTAAACAAGCGGAGGAAAGCCTGCGGTTGCTAGGCAAACGGGGCAAACAGGTCAAAGAACGAGTAGACGCAGTAGCCGCCGCCCTCATCCTACAAAATTTTCTGGACGCTCAAAAGCTACCAGTCAATTGAAACCACCTGCTGATAGCTGACAGCTGATAGCTGATAGCTGACAGCTGACAGCTAACCGCTAACCGCTCTAACCATGATTCGCAAAAACCCTTATCAGGAGCAAAAAGGCCCGATGAAAGTGATAATTTGGATCTTCCGCCTGGGTGTGTTGTTGGCGGTGGTGGCGGGGCTGGGAACGGCCGTTTTTCTTCTCTACAACCAGTGGCGCACAGTGGGAACAGAAGGGGTTGTCATCACGGGTGGCAGTCCAAACTTGAGTGCCCTGGAACGGTTTTACCTGGAAACCTACCTGAAACAAAATGCCGCCGCCCTACAACAACCAGCTGGCAACGGCACCACTCCCCTCACGTTTGTGATTGCCCCCGGAGAAACGGCCGATTTAATTGCTGCCAACCTGGTCAACACGGGATTGATTACCAATCCAGAGTTATTTATCAACTATGTCCGTTACTATGGCCTGGATTCAGAACTAGAGGCGGGCAACTTCACCCTGCACCCCCAATCTACCATTCCCGATATAGCCGCCACCCTCACCCGCGCCATCGCCCAAGACATCGAGTTACGGTTTTTGGAGGGGTGGCGGTTGGAAGAGATGGTTAATTATCTGGCTGTCACCACCCCGGCACAAATAGATTCGGCCGTTTTCCAGGCCATTATCACCCGCCAAACCCCCTACGACCTGAGCCGGTATGATTTTCTGGCTTCCTTGCCAACCGATGCCACTCTGGAAGGGTTTCTCTTTCCCGACACCTACCGCATCCCCACCGATGCCGACGCAACCTATCTGGTAGATTTGATGTTGCAAAACTTTGGCAACCGCCTCACCCCTGCCATACGCCAGGGGTTTGGCAGCCAGGGATTGAATGTCCATCAGGCAGTGACCCTGGCTTCTATTGTGGAGCGAGAAGCAGTGGTAGCCGAAGAACGGCCGATAATTGCCAGCGTCTTCCTCAATCGGCTAAACCAGGGGATGCCCTTGCAAGCAGACCCCACCGTACAATATGCCCTGGGGTTGCAAGGGGATCGGTGGTGGAAATCACCGCTGTCACTGGCAGATTTACAGATAACCTCCCCTTACAACACCTATGTGGTTAACGGTTTGCCCCCTGGCCCCATCGCCAACCCCAGCCTTTCCTCCCTGGAAGCCATCGCCCAACCAGCCCAAACTGTTTACCTCTTTTTTGTGGCAGATTGCACCGCCGAAACACGCGGGCAACACCTGTTTAGCACCACCTATGAGGAACATCTTGTTAATGTGGGGCGGTGTCAGTAAACCACGTTTAGTGCCTCAACCGCCCAAAACAGGGCGCAACCTTCTCGGCTTTGTGTCCGATACGGTTAAATTTAGGGCCGGTTGTTATTTTATCTGTTTCGTCGGGCTGGTTTTGTTGATAGCTTGCCAAAACACCCCACCAGTGGTCAAAATAGGTCTGGTAGGGCCGTTTGAAGGGGCGCACCGTGAGATTGGGTATGATGTGATTTACAGCGCGCGGCTGGCAGTACGGCAAATCAACGAAGCGGGTGGCATTGGTGGGTATCGGCTGGCGTTGGTGGCTCTGGATGACAGTGGGCAGGTAGAGATGGCCCAGGAAACGGCCGAATCCCTGCTGTTAGACCCGGCGGTGGTGGCGGTGATGGGGAATTGGCTGCCCGAAACAACGGCCGTTGCCCAACCCCTGTTTATTGAGGCGGGAATGTCTTTTCTGGTGATGGGTGAACCCCCTTTTGGCGTGCAAAACCCAGCCGAGTTACCGGCCGATTTTCGCGCTGCCTACGAAGCCATCACCCCATTTGATGAAGTGGCAGGCCCTTACGCTGGTTCTACCTATGCCGCTTTTCAACTGTTGTGGGCCACCCTGGAAAAAACAGCCGCGCATGGCCCTATTACCCGCGAAACAGTCCTGATGGCATTTGCACCAGAGCAGTAATGTGGCGGGGGTTCTATCAATCTCCAATCTCTAAATCTCCGATCTCCTACGTTAAGAACTTGAAGGAATCACCATGAAAAAGTTGTTGGGTTTAATTATTTTTTTAGTTGGGGTGGGTGGTCTGGCTCTTAGTGGGGCTGGACTGGTTTTCGGCCGTCAAGCCATCAACACGTTGGCAACCAACCTGGACAGCAGCTACCAGCTAACGGCCGATAGCCTGGATAACCTCATCAACACCCTGGTTTTGGTAAAAACGGCCGCTACAGACATCACCACCACCCTGGAAACAGCCCAAACAACGGCCGATGGGGTGGCTACAGCCGTGCAAGAAACACGGCCGTTTGTTGACCAGATCAACGTCATCACCACCGAAAACGTCCCTGCCACCCTGGAAGAAGTACAAACTGCCATTCCCAACATCGCCCAGGTGGCCGCCGTCGTAGACAACACCCTCACCACCCTCAACAACTTCCGCCTGGACGAAGGGTACACTTTCAACATTCCCCTGGTCGGAGAATACACCATTCCCCTCCAGTTTGATTTAGGCATTGATTACACCCCCACTGAACCGTTTGACCAGACGATTAACAACCTGGGGGCCAGCTTGGATGGGTTGCCAGATCAGTTGCGAACGTTGGAAACATACCTCAACGTCACTAGCAGCAGTTTGAACACCATCAGCCAGGATGTCCATGTGTTGGCAGATAATTTAACGGCCGTAAACGGCAGCCTCAACCAACTCACCCCCCTCCTGGACGAATATCTGCGGCTGGCTACCCAGGCCAAAACACAACTGAGCCAACTACGCACTGGTCTGGACAGCCAGATCAACACCCTGCAACTCCTCCTCACCGTCACCCTGATCTGGTTAGCCCTTTCCCAACTGGTGCCACTTTACCTGGGCTGGGAGTTGTTGGGAGGGAAGCCGTCAGCTATCAGCCATCAGCCGTTAGCTTCCCCGCCGAAAGCTGACAGCTAATAGCTGAATGCTGATAGCTGATAGCTGAATGCTGACAGCTAATAACTTCAAACTGTGACAATTTCGTGCAGATTGGTGTCAAATAGTGTAAAACTGGCACAGGAAGAGAAAACCAACCAAAAGTTAAGGGTTGTTTTAGAAATCACTTTTTAGTTGTACGGTGTATGGCATATTCCGTTTAGGTTTGAATACAGCCCATACACAACCATCAGGAGGAGAAAAATGTTTCGTCGGATTATTGGCATCATCATGTTGTTGTTGGGGCTGGTGGGGCTGGCGATTAGTGTCGCTGGTATTTATTTTGGGCGGCAGGCAATTGACAACAGTTTTAGCGGGTTGGATAACAGCCTGGGGTTAGCTTCCGAGAGTTTGGGAACGGCCGTTGACAGCCTGGAACTGGCAAAAACCACCCTGGGAGATGTCAACACCGGGTTGGATACGGTGGAAGGGGCAGCCTTAAACATTGCCAAAACCATCACCGACACCCGCCCCTTGTTGGATCAGGTTTCTGTAGTAGTCGCTCAAGATGCGGCGGGTAGTGTAGAAGCGATGCAAGCCGCCATTCCCAATATCGCCCAGGTCGCCGCCACCATTGACCAAACCCTCATTACCCTGAGCAACTTTAGCTTAAGCCAGAATTTTAGTTTTGAGTTACCCCTAGGCGGGCCAGTTCAGTTGCCGCCATTGGAGTTTGACCTGGGAATTGATTACGCCCCCACAGTTCCCTTCGACGAAACAATTACCCAATTGGGCACCAGCATTGAGGGTTTACCGGAACAACTCCGGTCAGTAGAAGGTAATATCACAGTCACCAGTGCCAATCTAGCCGCCATTAGCCAGAGTATTGAGGCGATTTCGGCCGATCTGGACGTGATCAATACCAACGTAGCGGCCGTTTCGCCCCTGCTCGACCAATATATCAATATCGTCAACCAGATTAACGATGGCCTAAAGGGTGCCCGCACCCAGATTTTGCAGCAGCAGGAAACGGTAAAAACCGTCCTCACTTTTATTTTGGTGTGGTGGGGGTTGCCGCAACTGGCTTTGGTGATGATTGGTTGGGACTTCCTCTTTGGGCGGCGCGGGGCAACAGCGGCCGAAATTCGGGCAGATGTGATGGAGGATATTAAGGACGACATCGAGGAGATGGTGGACGAAGTCCAAGAAAGTGATGGCCCAGCGGAAACACCAAAGGCTTAAGGAGAGATTGGAGATTAGAGATTGACCGCTCTCTGATCGCCAATCCCATCGAACACGAATCAATAACCAAAACGTCGCAATGTATTTTCTACCCCATTGACGTAGCTGCCACCAAAGAGGCAAACGTGAACCAGGAGCGGGTAGAGGTTGTAAATATCGCGCCGATCTTCCCAAAAACCGGGGGGGATCGGCCGTATTTCTTCATATCGCTGGAAAAACGGCCGTTCAAACGTCCCAAACAAGGTCATAAAAGCCAGTTCTACTTCTGGATGGCCGTAATAAATCGCCGGATCCAAAAACCCGCTGATACGGTTGCCTTCTGCCAGCACATTGGTTGTCCACACATCGCCGTGTAATAGAGACGGCCGTTCTGGTTCCAGCAACCATTTATCCAGATGATCACAAAAACGTTCCAGGCGCAGGAAAAGGGGGGTGGGCAAACGGCCGTTTTTAATGCCCAGTTGCCCCATCGCCCACAGCCGATGCTGACGGAAAAAGGTCAGCCAGGACTCTGTCCAGGGATTGGATTGCGGCAATCCACCAATCACAGTCGGCCGTTCCAGGCCAAATTGGGGTTTTGTCAACTGGTGCAACCCGGCCAGCAATTCTGCCGCGTGGCTCTGGGCGGCGGCATTAAAACGGTTATCTCCCGGCACAAACTCCATCAGTAACAGCCGTTTATCGCTGTGCAAAACGGCGGGCACGGGCAATTGGGTGTGGGTAGCCAGATAACGCAACATATACGCTTCACTTTCTAAGGTGGGATTCGGCCGTTCTTCCACCTTGGCCACAATAGATTCCCCATCCGCCAGCCAGACACGGTACACCTGACCAACACACCCGCCGCTTAACGGCCGTATATCCATCACCCCAAAACCAATTGCCAGCTCAATCTCTGCTCGTAAGTTCATGTTTTATCTCTACAAAGGGCATAAATTGACAGTTTCATTGGGATTAGAGATTAGAGAGTGGAAAATCTCTAATCTCCAATCTCTAATCCCCTTTTACCTGATTGAAAAAAAGGGGTAAAGTCAGGTAAAATGAAACGGCCGTATCTATAATTGATGAGTAGTTGTCCAAAATGAAATATGGGGCTAAAACACCCCATGTCTGAGCAGTTACATTTTGCCCATTCCGTTACACATCGTACTCACTGATATTATGCTGATTTTACCTGGCTACCAGATTGAGGAAAAGTTGTATGAAAGCGGCCGATCCCTGGTGTATCGGGGGCGGCGCGAATACGACAACTGTTCCGTCGTCTTAAAAACGTTAAACGAACCATACCCCACACCGGAGCGAATTGCCCGCTTCAAACGGGAGTATGAAGTGCTGCACCAGCTACAGTTGGAGGGAGTCACACGGGCTTACAACCTGGAGCGACACCAGCAGCATTACACCATCGTTTTAGAAGATTTTGGCGGGACTTCGTTGGATAATTTGTTGGAGAACGGCAACAACCCCTTCCAACCCCGCCCCCACCCACCCGAAACGGTGACAAATTTCCAGAAAATACCCATTCAACTCAGCGATATTTTTGGGCAAATTTACCAACACCACATCATTCACAAAGATATTACACCCGCCAATATCCTGTTAAATCCCATCAACAATCAGGTTAAACTGACAGATTTTGGCATTGCCACCACCCTGTCCCGCGAAAATAGTGTGTTTCGTAACCCCAACGTGCTGGAAGGGACACTGGCTTACATGTCCCCGGAGCAAACAGGGCGCATGAACCAGGGGGTGGATTACCGGGCTGATTTTTATTCATTGGGGGTAACGCTGTATGAACTGCTGGCAGGGCAACGGCCGTTTCCCGGTCAAGATGCACTAGAACTGGTACACGCCCACATCGCCCGCCAGCCTGCCCCTCCCCACCAACTCAACTCGGCCGTTCCCCGGCCCATCTCCGACATCGTGTTAAAACTACTGGCAAAAAACCCCCAGGAGCGGTATCAATCAGCCGTAGGGTTAAAAGCCGATTGGGAACGTTGTTTGCAGCAGTGGCAGCAACAGGGGCACATCCTCTCCTTTGCGCTGGGGCAACAAGATTACTCCGACCGCTTCCAAATTCCCCAACAGTTGTATGGACGCGAGCAGGAAACGGCCGTTTTGTTACAAACCTTTGAGCAAGTCAGCCAGGGGAAAAACCAACTCATGCTGGTCACAGGCCAGGCAGGCATTGGCAAAACGGCTCTGGTACAAGAAGTATACAAACCCATCACCCGGCAGCGCGGTTACTTTATTGCGGGCAAATTTGACCAGTTCCAACGCCACATTCCCTACGTCTCCATCATTCAGGCCCTGCGCTCCCTGATACAGCAACTACTCACCGAAACCGAAACCCAGGTACAGACGTGGCGCGAAAATATACAGGCTGTGTTGGGGGGAAACGGCCGTTTAATCACCGATGTCATCCCCGAAGTCGAGTGGCTCATTGGGGCACAACCAGACATCATCCCCCTGCCCCCGGCCGAAGCTGAAAACCGTTTTAACCTGGTATTCCAAAACTTCATTCGCGTTTTTGCCCAGGTGCAACACCCCCTGGTCATCTTTCTGGACGACCTGCAATGGGCAGATTCCGCTTCGCTCAAACTCATTCGCCTGTTAGTCACAGACCCCGACAGCCACTCCCTCTTCCTCATTGGGGCCTACCGGGAAAACGAAATAGATGCCACCCATCCCCTGGCTATGTTGTTGAAAGAGTTGCAACCGCCGACCATTACCCTGGCCCCGCTTTCCAGCAACCACATCAGCCAGTATGTCGCCGATACCTTACGCTGCCCCCCGGCCAAAGCCGCCTCCCTGACAGACCTGGTGCAGAGTAAAACGGGTGGCAACCCCTTCTTTGTGGGCGAATTTCTCAAATCGCTGCACAGCGACAACTTACTATGGTTTGACCACACACAAGGGGCGTGGCGTTGGGAAGTGGAACAGATTCAAACGGCCGCTATTACCGATAATGTGGTCACATTGATGACCGGCAAGGTGAAAAAGCTGCCAGGGGAAACCCAGGAAGCGTTAAAACTGGCGGCCTGCATTGGCAACCAGTTCGATTTGGAGATGTTGGCAGTGGCTTATGACCGTTCGCGGCAAGAAACGGCCGTTCATCTCTGGCCTGCCATCTCCGAAGGGTTACTCTATCCGTTAAACGATACCTATAAACTGGTAGCTCTGGCCGAGCCGGAAACGGCCGATACCCTCAACGTCTCCTACAAATTTGCCCACGACCGCATTCAACAAGCCGTTTACTCCCTCATCCCCGCCCCGGAAAAAGAGCATAGCCACCTGCAAATCGGCCGTTTGTTGCTGCAAAACACCCCGGCCGAAAAACAGGAACAACACCTGTTTGAACTGGTGTACCAGCTAAACGCAGGCAAACAACACATCACCGCCGCAGAACGGCCGAAACTGGCCCACCTCAACCTGCAAGCCGGGCAAAAAGCCAAAACAGCCACCGCCTACCGCCCTGCCCTGGCCTATCTGCAAACCGGCTTAACCCTGCTCCAACCCGATAGCTGGCAAACCGAGTATGACCTGGCTCTCACGCTGCACATTGAAGCGGCCGAAACAGCTTACCTGGCAGGTGAGTTTGGCGAAATGGAACGATTGGTACAGGTGGTGCAACAAAACGGCCGAACCACCCTCGATAAAGTACGCAGCTATGATGTGCAGATTCAAGCCTACCGTTCCCAAATTCGCCTGCGCGATGCCGTCAAAGTAGGGGTGGTCGCCTTACGTTCGTTGGGGGTCAACCTGCCCGACAACCCCAGCCGTCTCCACGCCTTGCGCGATTTACTCAAAACCCGCCTGCTGCTCATGCGCCACTCCCCAGAACAACTACTCAACCAGCCAGAAATGAGCGACCCGACCAAACTGGCAGCCCTACGAATTTTGATGAGCATCTCCTCGGCTGCTTTTATTGGCTGGCCCGACTATTACCCCCTGATTGTGTTATACATGGTGCGGCTGACCGTGCGATATGGCAATTCCCACCTCTCTGCTTTTGCCTATGCTACCTATGGCCTCATTTTGACCGGCTTTTTGGAGGACATCAAAACGGGCGACCAGTTCGGCCGTTTAGCATTGGCACTATTAGAGCGATACCACAACAAAGAAACGGCCGCTAAAGTGCTGTTTGTGCGAAATTACACCGGTCACTGGCTGCAAGCCGTTGAAGACACCCTGCCCTCGCTCTCGGATGCGTATCAGGCGGCTCTGGAAAACGGCGACCTGGAGTTTGCCGGGTATGCCTTGTACACACGCGGGGTACACCTCTACACCATAGACACCGATTTAACAACGGTGGAACGAGAGCTGGCTGTTTTTTCCCGCGCCATGAAGCAGATGAATCAAGGCAATATGTACCGCCTGAACGAGATGCACCGCC
>CAZPEJ010000083.1:10913-12011 GCA_964585465.1 uncultured Ardenticatenaceae bacterium | reverse complement strand
AATCTCCAATCTCCATAAAAATGCTGATTTACACCGTTATGAATAGATCAATACCCCAACAGGTCCCGTAACTCTTTGGCGGCGTTTTTGCTGAGTGGAACTTCGGTTTCTGTGGGGATGCCATCTAACAGCAGGGTGTAGCTGTCGCGGGTGTAGGAGATGACTTCGGTGATGTGTTGCAGGTTGACAAGGTAGGCGCGGTGGGCACGGAAGAAGCCGCTGCGGGAGAGGCGTTCTTCTAGTTCTGCCAGGGTGAGGTGGGTGGGGATTCGGCCGTTTTGGGTGTGCAGCCATGTTTTTCCCTCTTCGGTGGAGGCGTAAATGATGCTTCCAGGGTTGACCAGGGCCACTTTGCCTTCTAAACGGGCGGGAATCTTAAAGGGGAGTTCGGTTTGTGGTTCTGTGGGCAGGGGGGCAGGCAGAAAGATACGGCCGTCTTCCGCCACATATCGTTTTTGGCACAGGTGGGTTAATCCAGCCGCCTCACCGGTGAGAATGAGAACGGCCGTTCCGCTTCCGGCCAGTTGTTGCAGCAGTCGGGTGAGCAGGTCACAAGTGGTTGAGTCGCAATCTAAAAAGGGTTCAACCAACAACAAAACGGCCGGGTGGTGCAAAATGGCTCGCCCCATTGCCAGGCGGCGGCTCATGCTGGTGGTGAGTTTGTTGACCGGGGTGTTTGTCCGGTCAGCTAACCCTACCTGGTGTAATAGTTCATCTATTCGGGTGGTTGGCAGGTTATACAAACGGCCGAATAACAACAAATTTTCCCGAACCGTCAGGCGAGTGTACAGGGCATTTTCCGCCATTAACACGCCAATTTGTTGGCGCAAGGCGCGGGTTTGGGTATCTGGTTGTAAACCGGCAATGCGGATGGTGCCACTGGTGGGGCGGGTTTGCCCAATTAACAGGTTAAACAAGGCGGTTCGGTTGGGGGCGCGCAGGCCAATAACGGCCGTAATTTCCCCGGCCGCCACTTCCAACAACTCCACGTCAACCAATACCGCCTGCTCAATAACCTTTTGCACATGCCGTAACTCAATCATACCCCACGATTGTACCTCGTCTGGGGCAACTTTTGGAAATACGGCTCTAAACCAC
>CAZPEJ010000083.1:0-10813 GCA_964585465.1 uncultured Ardenticatenaceae bacterium | reverse complement strand
ACCCCACGATTGTACCTCGTCTGGGGCAACTTTTGGAAATACGGCTCTAAACCACTCCAGTTCGTCGTAACGACTTTAGTCGTCCAAACCGCTGAAGCGGTTACTACAAACCAGTTCGTCGTAACAACTTTAGTCGTTCAGACCGATGAAGCGGTTACGACGAACAAAAACGAGGGATTATTTTGGGACGCTCACTGACACCAACACTCAGATGATTGTCCTCAACGAATGGTTACACTACCCATTGAAATGTGAAGTTGTAAGTCCAGCCAATCGGTAGCTCCATCAAAATCGGCCGTTTGCCATTCGTCCTCTCCACCACTTACTGGTTGTAACCGGGCATCGTTGATAGTGACATCCCCAAAGGTTTGATCCACCATCACATGAGCAGCGATTCCGGCGGGCAGATCGAGAATCATGGAACCTGCATTTACCTGAACCGCTATGGTATGACGGCCGTTTTTCGGCAAAGTCACAGTGCCAGAAGCCGCATTAGTCTCGAAGGAAGCATCATAATTTCCATCTGGCAACCACACCTCCACCTCACCCGCATTGGTTTTCAGGCTCAAAGATTGCAACACAAACTGGCGCAAATCTATGGTAGAAGAGCCAGCAGAGGCTGACAGACTCAACGAGGTGGGGACTTGCGGATTCAAACCCAGCCGCCAAAGTGGGGCATTATCGGAACTTCCCAAATCCTCGCCCCCAATCATCCAATCTCCAGAACCATGGGGGGCCAGTTTGACCATCGCTTCACCATTCGTCACCTGGGAATCAAAGAGGTATTCATCCAAATAGGTGATATTACCTTCCACCAGGTTGCGGCTATCTTCCAGGGCATATAGAGTCGCACCTGGCGGGCCAATTTCGATGTCAAAAACGGCCGATTCCACCCCCTGAGCCGAAAAAGCCACCGCCTGGGTCTGCCACTCTCCCGCACCACCCTGCCACAACCGCCCCAGTGGGGTGCCTGCCACCCCAAAAATGAGAATGTAGCCAAAAACCAACACAGCCAGCACAGACACCAGACCACTCAGCCAAACGGCATAGGGGCGTGGGGTTTGCTGCGCCAAAATGTTTAAACCCAAAAAGACCAACAACAACGGCCACAACCGGAACAAATCGCTCCAGTGCAACTGAATCCAATTCAAATTACTGAACAAGAAAAACAGGCCAATTGCAATCAACACAATCGGCGCAAACAAAGAACTGTTTTCCCGTTCTTTATGTGTTAATTGAGACATAGTCTCCTCCTAAATCGTTTCAAGTCTACACAGCACCTTTCACACCTCACGTTTTCCATCAATGTTGCCAGGAGGCGCGCAGGTTGCGAAACAACAGCAGCAATCCCAGGGCAATTAACAACACCGGCCAACCCAACTGGCCCAGCCCCCAGCCGTTCACACCCAAGACGAGTTCAAAGAAAACGGCCGCTACTACAAAAATACCCAGCCCCACCCTCATTAAATCCTTGCCCGTCTTCATCAGATCAGAACGCCCTTTGGCCGTACCATACAAATAGTGCCCTAATCCTGGCCCAGTCGGAGCCACCAAAGCCCAGGCATAAGACCAGCTAGCCCAAAACTGGGTGATATTTTGAAACAGCAACACCAACCCCACCATCGAAACAATGCCAGACACCATGGCCAAGGCTTCGCCCGTTTTTTCCTCCACCCCCAACGCCAAAACGAACAGGCTCACACCTACCCCAATCACCACAAACGGCCACAAAAACTGCCCAATGTGAATGTCTAACAGTTCACCCACCAAAAAAACAATACCAAACAACAACAACAAAATCCCAAAAACAGCATTTCCCCCGCGAAGAGGATTATTTTGAGCTTGATTCTCCATCGCCAATACTCCTGTTGTGCAAACAATAAAAACGAGAAACGGAAAACTAAATGGGTCTTTCAGATTTTGTAGGGTTTGCCGTGAAATGTAAAACGTGAAACGTGAAATTTCTCTAGTCACGTTTTACGTTTCATGTTTCCTTGGTTGTCAACCCCCTGAGTTCCCAAAGAACCCTCGTTTTATTCAATGCGCCAAATATTCCCACCTCGTTGTAGCTTACAAACAAAGTACGGCACTGTCCTCTAACTTTGGTTATGAGCAAGGTTATATTTCAGGTGGATTTCTGGCACCAGAGTTCCCAGGTGATAAACGATTGGGGAACAACTGACACCCTTCACTAGAGAGAGGATAGAAATTTGTTTATACTCACAGAGGGCATAAACTGACATTTTTATTGTGAGGTTGGAGATTAGAGATTGACCAATCTCTAATCTCTAATCCCCTTCAGCAGAATGTCAATTTATGACCTTATGCAGCATATAATGTCCTTGTTTAGTCATTAGCAGTTTGTCGGAAAAGTCGTAATGGAACGCGGATGACGCAGGTTTGACGGGTTTTCGCGGATTTTTTCTCTGATCTTACCCGCGTGCATCCGTTCCATCCGCGTGACCCGCGTGTTATTCTGCCCGTCTCCGACAGGCTGCTAGACAGGGACAGAGGGTTTTACAGAGGGCAGGCAGGGACTAATGTTCAATGAGTTTACCTTAAACCCCCATCCGTCAGTTGCGTCGGGTTTGGGTCTCTCCGACACATCACCACCGATTACCCCCCTGCTGCAAACAAAACTGTACCTTCCTACTCCTTCGGCCCGGCTGGTCACTCGTCTGCATCTGGCAGAACGACTAAATCAAGGTCTACAAAACAAATTGACCCTGGTATCTGCTCCGGCAGGTTTTGGCAAAACAAGTTTAGTGGCGGGCTGGCTGGCCGGGGTTCAAGGAGTTAAAGGGTGTTGGCTCTCTCTGGATGAACGGGACAACGACCCGGCCTGTTTCTGGCGTTATCTGGTGGCGGCTTTACAAACGGCCGATTCCCGCATTGGGGCCGGGGTGCAAACAGCCCTGGTTCATCCACAAATCCCCCCAGTAGAGGCATTGGCAACGGCCGTTCTCAATGACCTCACCACCTTTTCCCTCCCAACCTTACTGGTCTTAGACGACTACCACCTGATGACCAATGACACCATCCACCAAAGCATCCACTTTTTGTTAAACCACCTGCCACCACATAGTCACCTCATGCTGCTCACCCGCGCCGACCCACCCCTGCCATTGGCCCGGCTGCGTGCCCAGGGGCAACTGGTGGAGTTGCGTGCCCACGATCTGCGGTTCAGCTTGCCTGAAATTGAAACCTGGTTAAACACCTTGATGCAGTTAGATTTGAGCCAGGAAGAGCTAGAAACATTGGCAACCCGTACCGAGGGATGGGCAGCCGGGCTACAAATGGCTGCTCTTTCATTACAAACGGCCGTATTTGCCCCTGAATTGGCTAGTCAAGACACCCTCTACGCGAAAAACGACCGTTCCCAATTCATAAACACCTTTGCAGGCGACGACCGGTATGTCATGGATTATCTGATAGACGAAGTCGTCAATGGTCAACCAGCCGTTATCCAAAACTTCCTGCTGCAAACCTCCATCCTGGAACACCTCACCGCCCCCCTCTGTGATGCTGTCCTGGGATTTGCCACTGCTGAATCCACCGCCAGCCAGCCCGCACCCATCACACAAAACAGCCAGGCCATTTTGGAACACCTGGAACAGGCCAACCTGTTCCTGCTCCCCCTGGACAACCGGCGGCAATGGTACCGTTACCACCGGCTGTTTGGCGAACTGCTGCGAACCCGTTTATACCGTGCGGCAACGGCCGTTGGCACCCTACACCAACGCGCCGCCCAATGGTACCAATCACACGGCTACCCGGCCGAAGCCATGCCACACGCCCTCCAGGCAGCCGATTATGACCTGGCAGCCCAATTGTTGGAAAAAATGTACCAACCAATGGTTTTGCAGGGCGAAATGCTCACCTTGCGCCGATGGTTAGACAGACTACCCCCGGCACTGGTCAAAAGCCGCGTTCGTCTCTCCCTGGCCTATGCCTTTGCCTCTGCCTATTCCAGCCGCCAAGACCAGTTTGAAAACGCCTTGTCCCAGGCCGAAGCTGCCCTGGAGAACCAAACGGCCGATGCAGACCCATTACGAGGAGAAATTTTTGCCCTGAAAGCCGCTTTTATCTCTATCTACGGTTACGCACAACAGGCTCAGGTGTTGGCCCGGCAAGCCTTATCGCTGTTAGGGGATGGGGATTGGTGGTTAAAAGCTATCAGTTATCAAGCATTGGGGAATGCCTGCCGTTTGCAAGGGCAACCAGCCGCTGCCAACGAGGCTTACGAACAGGTGCAAACCTTTTTCCACGCCTACAACGCCCCATTCCTGGCCCTGGTGCCCCTGGCACGCCAGGGCCAGGTGCAGATAATGCAAGGGCGATTGCATCAGGCGGCTGCTACGTTTGAACAAGTGTTACATCGGGCAAAGGCATACGGGGGAGAGGTTTTGATAACCGCTGGAGAGTCGTTTGCACATCTGGCAAGTGTGTATTATGAGTGGAATGAGTTAGACAAAGCGCACGACTACCTGAAAAAAGAGTTGGTTTTGGCGCGCCAGGGGCAAATTGCCGCCGCTTTGTCGGTTTGTTACCTCCTGTTGGCCCGATTAGAGCAGGCACAGGGGCATTCATTGGCAGCAGCAGAATGGATGCGTGAGGCTGAACTGTTGGCAGCGCAGTATGACTTTCCCTATCTAACGGCCCAAACTGGGATGGCACGGGCCTGGTTGGAACTGCAATGGGGGAATGTGGATTCGGCCGTTTCCTGGGCCGAAAGCCATACCAACCAAACCCCTACGGCAGCAATTCCAGAGACTTTGTGGGAAACGGCCGATCTCGTTACTGCCCACATCCGGTTAGCCCAGGGTCGCCCTGATACCGCCAAAAAAATCGCCCTGCACCTTCAAACAGCGGCGGAAAAAAACGGCCGTTTCCGCATGGTTTTAGAAACGATGGTTTTGCAGGCAGCCATTTATGCCACACAAGGGCACCAGGCCCAGGCTGAAGAGACCTTACGACAAACCATCCATCTGGCTGAACCGGAAGGGTACATTCGCCTGTTTGTGGATGGTGGCCCGGTGGTTGCGGCTCTGCTGCCACACATCGCCCAGCATAACCCATCCAACTATGTGCAACGATTATTAACGGCCGTTTCTCCCCTGCCGCCCAGTCAGCCCGATGACTCCTTGTTGGATGCGTTAACCGAACGGGAACAAGAAATTTTGACCCGAATGGCCCGAGGCGACTCGAACCAACAAATCGCCGATCAACTGGTCATTACCGTTGGCACCGTCAAAGGGCATATCAACCACATCTTGAGCAAATTAGGAGCGCACAACCGCACCGAGGCTGTTGCGCGGGGGCGCGAACGACACCTGTTAAAGTCATAACTCATCACATAACTTTGGTTAGAGGACGGGGTCAATCAAACCTTGTATCCTGAAAAAAATGGGTTTCGGGCAGTATAAGAGTTAACCATTGACGGTCTAATGGGTACAAACTGACATTTTCATTGAGGTTGGAGATTAGCGATTGGAGATTGGCAAACCTCTAATTTTTAACCTCTTCGGCAGAGTGCCAATTTATGACCTGATGCAACATGCCCCCGTTAACTTTTGTCATGCCCGACATGCTCAAGACAGGTCTTCATGTTAGATCATCTCCGCCAACAAGTAACTCAGGCTTTGGCAGCAACCCACTCGGTGACGTTATCCACTTATGGCCCGGCGGGCATTCAAGCAGGGGTTTTTTCTTGCCAGGCGGCTGAAACTCGTTTATACCTGCTCATTCCCCTCACGTCAGACCAATTGTTTAACCTGGAACACGAAACGGCCGTTGTCCTCACCACACCAGAGTGGCAATTACAAGGAGAGGCACACATTCTAAACCACATGCCTGCCCACCTGACCCAAACGGCCGATTCACACTGGTACAAAGTGGTTGAAATTGCCCCTACCCGCCTGCACCTGCACCCCCATAACGGCCGAACAACCCCCGAAACCATAGATTTATAACAAAAAGCCGGGTTTTTCGGAAAAAACTCGGCTTCTCTCGGCATAACAAAAACCGAGTTTTTTCCCAAAAACTCGGTTTCTCTAGGCAAGTTCTATGGTTTGAACTTGGGCCGGAAACTTTCGTTATACAGCAACCAAACACCCAGGCCAATGAGCAACACCGGCCAGAAATACTCCACCCGCGTGCCAAACACCAGCGTCAACAGAGCAAAAAGCGTCAACCCGATAGTTGGGTATTTCGCCCAGTCGGTGGGGTGTTGGTTGCGCCGCCACCACAAAAAGGCAAAGGGGGCCGCAATACCCAGGAAGAGAACGGCCGTTATCAACCGTCCAGTCGCATCATCCGGGTTTATTTGGGGGGTAAACGGGGCAATGAACCCAATAGTTGTCATGATGCCAGCCGGAATAACCGCCCACCATTGCTGCCGGGAGTAGAGATAAACGGCCCAAAATGGCATTGCCACTACAAACATGACCAGTGAACCCATCCACTCCCCACTCAACTGGCTGCCGAGCAGAACCACCAGCCCCATAATGCCCATGACAAATGCTGGAATCAAGGCCCACCAATGTTGCCGATTGGTCAGGTAAACCACCAGGAAGGGTAAAGCAATACTCCACATTACAAACGTCCCGATCCATTCATCCGCTACCTGGTCGGAGAAAAGGATGATCAGGGTGAGAACGGCCGTTACCCAGCCCGGGATGGTTGCCCACCAATTCCCCCGCCGATTCATCAAATAGACAATCCAAAACGGCAGCGACACACAACCCATAAACAAAGCCCCAATCCAGGTGCCATCTACAGTTGCTTCTGCCAGAACCATAACCGCCGCCAGACCAGCCAGGATGATAGCGGGAAAAAGCCAGCCCCACTGGTCAAAACCACTCAGAAAATAGACAACAAAAAACAACAAACTGCCAGCCGCAAAAACGGCCGACCAGATAATTGGAGCAAACTGCGGGACAATCCCTGCCGTCTCCAACAAAAACAAACCACCCATCACAATGAGGACAACGCCCCATAACCAATCAAAACGTCTTGTTTTCACCGTTTTCCTCCTTTAGACCTTAACTGATTCATCACATTCCCACCACAGTTCCAGTCTGTCATCTGCCAGCATAACGGCTAACCAATCCACTCGTCCTCTAACTAAAGTTATGCCGGTGGTTATGTTCTGCTCACAAACCTGATAGGAATGTTTGGTCATAGTCAAACATCCTTGTTTTTTATCGTTTGGTAACGGTCTCCTTCTCACCATTTTTAGTGGGGCCGTTTATGATGCCCGGCAATCAGTACCCGTCAAAGTCTGTATTTTTCAAATAAGATGAATCGGCGGAAGAACGGCCGTGTTATAATGTAAACAATTGGTCACTGTTTACAGATGCGGTGTTTGAACCGCTCATGTGGTTAAGGAGAATCCCTTATGAATAATGCCAAATACGTCTCTTTCGCTTCTAACATAGATTTGAACCAATCACCAGCCGGAAAAGGTTTCACCACCACCTGGCGGGTGCGGAACAATGGTGATACCACCTGGGGAGCGGGTTACAAGGTTGTTCACATTCATGCCAATACCGGCAGCACCTTAATGACCGCTAAATCTAGTTACGACCTGGCCCAGGTTGCCAGTTCAGCCACGGTCGCCCCCAACCAGGAAGTAGACATCACCCTCAACATGACCGCCCCTGGGGTAAAAGACCGTCGTTACTTCACCGATTGGCAGTTACGTGACCCACAAGGGCGATTATTTGGTGAAGTCATCTGGCTACGTCTGGTCACAGTCGCTCCACCAGCCGACAACAGTAATCTGTGGCTCAGTGATTGCAAATTTGTGGAAGATCACACCATTCCCGACAACAGCCAGATTGAAGCAGGTACCAGCTTTATGAAACAATGGGTCGTGCGTAACACCGGCCAGCGCAAGTGGAACAACGCCTATCGGCTGGTTTTTGTGGCCGGAGATACCGGGTTAACCGGCACTTTCAGCTATCCGGTGGCCGAAGCGAATCCAGGCGAAGAAGTCGTTATTTCTGTGCCAATGGTGGCCCCGACCCCGCGCCCAACAGCCTATACCAGTTCGTGGCGGGTTTATGATGACCGGAATACCCCATTTGGGGATCCGCTTTGGGTCAAGTTTTTTTCTACAGCCAAACAGGATGGTTTTGCTTTTACCCCTTATTCGCAAAACGATAACCGGTGGCGCAACAATGTGTTGGGGCGTGGCCCCCGCACTTTTAGTCAATTCGGCTGTTTGCTCACCTGCTACACCATGATGCTAACGAGTTTTGGGGAAACAGTTACGCCGTGGGATGTCAACAACCGTTTCTTGCAATTACCCACTACTCAAGGGTTTAATGGTTCTGATGTGTTTTTTATTGCCCCGCAGGCTGGTTATAACCATGTGACATACATTGGCAACTTCAAACCTTTTGCCAATACGGGGGCTACCTGGGCAACCCACGATGCCAATTTGTTGGGACGCATTGATGAAGGGTTGGGTAATGCACGGGGGGTAATCGTTCAGGTGGATATGGATCCGGGTGATCCGTATGATCTGGGAACGGAGCAGCATTGGGTGTATGTGATTTCGCGCCAGGGGAATGATTATCTGGTGTTGGACCCGACCAATGGGCAGGCGATTTCGTTGATGGGGCGATACGGCCGTCCCAATCCCAATAACCCACAAGAAGCCTTGCTTCAGGCTATTAAATCAGCCTTGTTTTATAGCTCCCCTCGCGCCACCCGGCGAGCCGTGCCTGCCGCCCAGGTAGACAGCAGCGCAGCCGCTATGGGATCAAGCCAACTGACAGGTGCAGGAAGAGAGTAACCACATTCACTGATGACACTGCACAACCCGCACGATCATTTTTTCCGCGAGAGTTTCGGCCGTTCAGATGTTGCTCGCAATTACCTGGAGGAGTACTTGCCGACACCCTTACTCAATCTTTGCGATTTGACAGAACTAAAATTGCAAGATGGGTCTTTTATTGACGAAGAAATGAAGGGGCATCAAACTGATTTGATTTACCAGATAAAACTGCGGGATGGCAAAGATACCTATGTTTATTTTCTCTTTGAACACAAGAGTTACCCAGACCCTTTCGTTGCTTTTCAACTGCTACGCTACATGGTGCGGTTTTGGGAGCGACAGTTGAAAGATACGCAAAAACTCTCCCCTATCATTCCGTTAGTTATTTATCATGGCGAAGGGGTGTGGAACATTACAACTGATTTTTTTGCGCTACTCAATGGGGCAGAAGAATTACGGCCGTATATACCAGATTTTGAATATCACTTGAATGATTTTTCCCATCTATCAAGTGAAGAAATTCGAGGGGAAATCTGGTTAAAGGTCGTGTTGTCTATATTTCGGGGGGTCTTTAACCCTCATCTCGATCAGGAGCTAGAAACTTTAGTAGACCTACTGTTTGAACTGGCACCACAACAAACGGGCCTGACATACATACGAACAGTATTGCTCTATTTAAGCAAAACGAGTACCCACATTACACGCAAAGATTTACACCAGGCCTTATTGAAACAAGGCAAAAGAGGAGAAAACCTGATGAACACGATTGCTCAGGAGTTTATTGAACAGGGAATGCAACAGGGAATGCAACAGGGAATGCAACAAGGAATGCAACAAGGAATGCAACAGGGAATGCAACAGGGAATGCAACAAGGAATTAAACAAGGGATAGAAGCCTCTCGCCGGAATGTGCAGGAGCTTTTATATATCCGGTTGGGTGTGCCGTTAAACCAATTTCAAGGGCAATTAGACCAAATTAATGACCTGGACAGTATGAGTGTATTAGTGCGTCGGGCGGCAACGGTGGTTGATGTGGCTCAATTTGAACAGACGTTAACTACCCTTTTGACGGCATAAACAGGGGGGGAAACGGCCGTTTCCCCCTCCTGCTCCTTTTTATTCCCAACTTTCTGGTGGTTCGGGCATCCCCAAAATGTGGTAACCCGCATCCACATACACCACTTCACCCGTCACCCCACTGCTTAAATCGCTGCACAGCCACAACGCTGTGCCCCCCACCTCTTCCTGGTTCACATTACGGCGCAGAGGTGTACGCTCTCCTGTATAACTGAGCATCTTGCGAAAACCAGCAATCCCAGAAGCGGCTAAGGTTTTGATTGGCCCGGCCGAAATGGCATTGACGCGGATATTTTGGGGGCCTAAATCGGCGGCCAGATAACGTACACTGGCTTCCAGAGCCGCTTTGGCAATGCCCATCACATTGTAGTGGGGAACCACCTTCTCGGCGGCGTAATAGGTAAGCGTGAGAATACTGCCACCGTTGGACATCAAGGGCAGGGCGGCTTTGGTAAGAGCCACCAGGCTATAAGTGCTGGTTTCCAGGGCAATCCGAAACCCTTCACGGCTGGTGTTGTAAAAACGGCCTTCCAATTCGGCACTGGGAGCGTAAGCAATTGCGTGAACTAAAATATCTATGGTATCGAATTGGGTGGCAACTTTGGCAAAAACAGCTTCTACCTCAGCATCCACGTTGACATCACATTTTTCTACAAAAGTGACACCTAGTTCATCAGCTAACGGCCGTACTCGTTTCTCTAATTGAGGAATACCATAACTAAAAGCCAGTTGGGCCCCATGTTCGTGCAAAGCCTGGGCAATACCCCAGGCAATAGAATTTTTGTTGGCAATACCAAAGATGAGTGCCTTTTTTCCCGCTAATAACTTCATATTAACTCCTCTATTGGGATGTGTGTTTTTTTCGCAGAAACTCCCTTTACTTTGAAACAAACGGGTTGTCTTTTATCCAATACCGCCAGGGTATGGAAAACCAGGGTTCAGGTGTTTTGC
>CAZPEJ010000082.1:0-12045 GCA_964585465.1 uncultured Ardenticatenaceae bacterium | reverse complement strand
CATTTGGTAATCCATATCAAAATTCATGTGGCTGTTGGATGAAACGGCCGTTATTTCCCCACCCGCGCTGCCAGCCATTCATGCACTTGTTGGGCTGTCTCCCGAAACCCCTTTTCCATCATCACATTATGCCCGGCGGCTGGCACACACACATATTCAGCCCCATAATGCCTGGCAGAGTGGGCCTCGGCCGGTTCCTGTATCAAAGTATCGGCCGCCCCGGCCAGCCAGAGCATTGGGGTTTTTAGCTTTTGGGCGGGTTGCCAGAGGAGTGGGTTATATTGTAGCAACACCCAGGCAGACTCCGGCCCTAACTGTTGGTGCAACTGTTCTGGAGAGAGGGTTGCCCCCTGATGGATAAACATCTGCGCGGCCCGAAACGGGTTTCTGATTAACGGGGTCGTTGTTAAATGCAGAACAGAGAGAAACGACCCCCAGGGATCACGAACGATGGATTGTAAAATAGGGCTGACCATGCTGTGGGATAACCAGGGAGCCACCAAAACGGCCGCTGGCAACTCATCACGCTCTTTCAAATACCATTGAGTCAAAGCCCCACCCATGCTGTGCCCCATCAAAATGGGTTTGCGGGGCATTCGATCCACTTCTGCTTTCAGGAACTTGAGGTAATAACCAAGCGTACACCAGCGAATCGGCCGTTGTGCGGGGGAGCCTGCGTGGCCGGGCAAACTGTGGGCATGGCTTTCCCAACCCCACTCTGCCAATAAGGCTTGCCAATCCTGCCAGCACCACGCACCATGCCACATGCCATGTTGCATCACAATCGGTGTTTCAAACCGCCGTTGATGCGGAAGATAAGTGACTCGTTCAATGCCTTGTTCAACACGGCGAATGATTTCGTACATGGGGTTTATTGTATATTCGCAGGGGGCATAAACTGACATTTTTATTGAGATTGGAGATTAGAGATTGGCAAATCTCTGATCTCCAATCTCTGATCTCCTTCAGCAAAACGTCAATTTTCGATACGCCATACGGGTTACGTTTACGGCTCTGCTATTAGATAAAGATACAGTGCAGTCAGGTCGCTGTCGGTCATTTTGGCGGCGTTTTGCCAGGGCATAGTTTCTGGGAAGGGTTGACCATCTGGTTTGATACCAGAGCGCATCATCTCAAAAAACATTTCTTGAGTCAATTCGTTGACCAGCAGGCGGGGGTTGGGTACGGCTGGCCCCAGCGAAGAGGCTTCCACACCAGTTAAATCTGGGCCATGACACCCACGACATTCGCCATAAGTCGCCACATATTTGCCATATTCGGCCGTTTCGCCTTCTAGTGGGGCTGTAACGGTTTCCGCGCCAAATACTTGGGGTGGCAAAATACCCGCTCCGGTCATCACTGCGCCAATAAAATTTAATGAATCGCCTGTCTCAACGGCCGTTTCCACCGGCTGTAACGACCGCAAATAAGCAATAATCGCTTCAGTGTCGGCATCACTTAACTCTTTATAGGGCAGGAAATCCATAAAACCCAACTTGTGCCCGTTCTGGTCAATGCTGTGGCGCAAGACGCGGAAAATCTCTCCATCGGTGTAACCAGCCAACTTACCACCAGGGGTTAAGTTTTCTGTCACCATGCTGCCCATAAACCCAAACCCCTCGGCTGCGGCAATATCCCAACCGCCGGACAAGGGCATCTCGCCGCTGGGGTTGCCATTTGCGTCTGCCGCCCCATGACAACCAATACAAGAGAGGTTGACCAGATACTCACCTCGTGCAATTTGTTCCGGTGTTCCAGCCACCGTCAACGCTGGCGCGTCTGGTGCATCTGGGAAATAGGTGGCTGCTATGCCCATCGCCCCCGTTACGGCCATTGCTGCCAGGATCAGGGTCATTAAACCGCCCAGCAATCCCCCCACGATTTTTACCCAGAGGCGTTGCGCCCGCACGGCCCGAACTGTCAACCAGCCAAACAGTAGTGCCAGACCAATAACGACTAATAAAACAATAAAATTGCCTGCCATGATGTGTCCTCCTCAAATTAGTTTAGAACTGTTTAAATAAATGGTAGCTACTCAGACATGTGATGTTTTGCCCGTTTGGATTGGTGCGGAAAACATGGCATGTCTCCAAAAGGTTGTAGCGTTACATTCGCTTCACGACTCCACCTGTAACGTCCCAACCATCCCGGCTGCCTGGTGGCCGGGGGAGCCGCAATAAAAGGTGTAGATACCCGGCCGGGAGGGAGTAAAAACGATGTCTACCGTTTCTTCAGCCGCCAGCGGGAAGTGCAAATCGAACTCATCCAGGTCAAAAGCATGGGCATAACCATCCTGGTTGACCAGGTGCAAGGTGACGGATTGACCTGCTTTGACCTGGACTTCCACCTGCTGAAAACGCATTTCAGCCATGTGAATGGTGGCACTGTTGGCCTGGTTTTGGTTGCAGGCTGCCAGCAACAGGGTTATTACCACCAGGAGAAAAGGGAAATACGGCCGTTTCTTCATCATCTCACACCTCTAATGGTTAATCACCTGATGCAAACTGGGGGGAACCGGCCGTTTTTGCCTCTGTTTGCCGTGAAAAAAGCAGACCTGTCACAATGATGATCAAATGAATGACAATAAAAGTAATGTACCCGGCCGCATCATACCCCCTGGCAATCAAATAAATGTCATCCAATACCCCGTGCGTAAATTCCAACCACACCATGAGCAACGCCGCCGAGACATGTTTTTGGGGTTGCCGCGAGGCCCACAGAGCAAAGGTAGCGATCCCAAACATTTCAAACAAGAAGGGCGACCAACCATCCACAAAAGCCCGAATGGCCCACTCATCGGCCGGAAACGGCAGATTCTCCACCAACATTTGTGTACTTCCCAAGAACATCATATAAATGTTCATCAACCCCAACAACAAATACCACACCCCTACCACCCGAAACCACCACTGTAACTTTTTCATTTGAGTTCTCCTTTTTTGTTCTAACAAAACTGTGTTAACCTTGACCTATCGTAATGAACAACTCTTTAGAAATCCTTTAGAACGTTTTAATCAGTTCAACCATGTTGGCACACATCGTATGCCTCCAGAGTAAATGTGATGGAATTTCCTACTGTTTTGCACAATAAACGGATTGTTTTAGGAGTAACTGGCTCGATTGCCTGTTACAAAGCAGTTGATCTGGCCTCAAAGTTAACGCAGGCGGGGGTGTTGGTAGATGTGGTGATGACGGAAGCGGCGCAGCGATTTATCACCCCGCTGGCGTTTCGTTCGGTGACAGGACGGCCGATTTACACTGACTTGTGGAATTTAGACGAGCATGTGCCCCATGTAGGGTTGGGGGAAACGGCCGATTTGCTCCTCATCGCCCCCGCCACCGCCAACACCCTGGCAAAACTGGCCTATGGCCTGGCAGATAACCTGCTAACCGTGACCGCCCTGGCGGCCCGCTGCCCCCTGTTGGTGGCCCCAGCAATGGATGGCGGCATGTATCACCACTCCACCACCCAGGCCAACATCGCCACCCTGAAAGAACGAGGTGTTCTTTTTGTTGGGCCAGCTCAGGGGCGGATGGCTTCCGGGTTGGTGGGGTTGGGGCGAATGGTGGAGCCAGCCGAGTTGTTGGCCCAGGTGCGGCTGGTTTTGGGGCAAAACGGGGTGTTAAACGGCCGTCATGTGGTGGTGACAACCGGCCCTACCCGCGAGCCGATGGATCCGGTGCGATTTATTAGCAATCGTTCATCAGGCAAACAGGGCATGGCAGTCGCCCAAGCCGCCCTGGACGCAGGAGCGGCCGTAACCCTGATTAGCGGCCCGGTGCATGAACCCGCCCCGTTGGGGGCACAGGTGATACCGGTAGAAACCACCCAACAGATGGGCGATGCCACCCTGGAGGCTGTTAAAACGGCCGATGCCCTGTTTATGGTGGCAGCCGTAGCCGATTTTCGCCCTGGTAATGCCTCGGAACGCAAAATTAAAAAGACCGAAATGGAAGAAGCGTGGGGATTGGCAATTGGCCTGGAAGTGACGTTAGATATTTTGAGTGCGGTAAAAAACCAACGGGACAAAACGGGTTTTCCCCGCATTGTTTTGGGGTTTGCGGCCGAAACGCACAACGCTTTTGAGTATGGGCGGGATAAACTGCTGCGAAAAGGGTTAAATTTTATTGCGGTGAATGATGTGATGATGGAAGGGGCCGGTTTTGGCACCGAAACCAACCGGGTGGTGCTGCTCAGTTCGGCCGGGGTGGTGGAGGAGATGCCATTGATGAGCAAAACGGCCGTTGCCGAACGGCTAGTCTATTATGTGGCAAAAGCCTTAAATCCGGGGGCGTGAAACGTGAAACATACCACCTTCACGTTTCACGTTTCACGCTTCACGTCTTACTTCCTCTTCAACCCTTGTTTGGGAATCCGCATCGGCAGTTGGTAACGGCGCACCCCATCAAACTGGTACAGCGCATTGGCAACTGCCCCGGCAGTGGGCACCAGACCAATCTCACCCACTCCTTTGGCCCCATATGGCCCGTAGGGATCAGGCACTTCCACCCCGATAATTTCCATTTCAGGCATCTCTTTGGCCCGTAGAATGCCGCATTGCCGCAACATGGTGCTTTTGGGACGGCCGTTTTCCATCACCAACTCTTC
Organism: uncultured Ardenticatenaceae bacterium; assembly: GCA_964585465.1. GTDB lineage: Bacteria > Chloroflexota > Anaerolineae > Promineifilales > Promineifilaceae > CAZPEJ01. The sequence continues at coordinate 7,436 of CAZPEJ010000082.1, read as the reverse complement.
ACTAATGGCATACCCTAACCCCATGTGCAAACTGCCTTCCAACTGCCCTTCAAACAGGGTGGGGTTAAAAATTTTGCCTGCGTCGTGGGCGGCCACAATTTTTTCGATAAACCCCTTTTCTTCATCCAAAATCACCACCTGGGTGGCGTAACTGTAGGAGTAATGGGTATAGATTTTTTCTACGGCTGCCCCTGGTTTGGTTGTCCAGTCCACAATCCAACGGCCGTTATACTGCCGCCCCACCAGGTCTGCCAGAGGTTGGGTTTGTAAATCCGCTTTTAACTCTTTGCAGGCATCAATAAGCGCGTTTCCCACCAGCGATGTAGCCCGCGAAGCGGTGGTCATGCCTGCTTCCTGCTGTCCATCAGTATCAATGCGTACCTCAATAAAGGCTGGGTTAATGCCTGTTTCCTGGCACACCACCTGCAAAGCCACCGTATTCACCCCTTGCCCCATCTCTGTCCAGCCGTGATCAATCAGCACCTTTTCTGGTGACACGATGGTGATACGCGCCGAGGAGACATCGGGCATTCCGTTACCCACCCCTGTATTTTTGATGCCACAGGCGATTCCGGCGTATTTGGCCTGGCGGAAAATATCTTTCACCGCCAGCAAGGTGGCTTTGGCCCCCGCACCCGATTCAATGACCTGGCCGGTGGCGGTCATGTCCCCATCAGTTAAGGCATTGTCATAGCGGAATTGCCACCGGTCAAACCCCCCTTTTTCGCACAGTTCGTCTATCAAACTTTCCAGACCAAAAGCGGCCTGGTTCACCCCAAAACCGCGCATGGCTCCACAAGGGATGTTATTGGTATAAACGGCCGTTGCTGTGACATCCGTGACCGGAAAAGCATATGCCCCGGTGGCGTGCCCGGCCGACCGTTCCAACACCTTCATCCCCACCGAGGCATACGCCCCGGTATCTCCCACAAACTTCACCTGGCAAAAGGTCAATTTACCATTTTCGTCACACCCAATCCGGTAATCCATCCAAATGGGGTGGCGTTTGGGATGAAAAGCGATGGATTCATCGCGGGTGAGGCGCACCTTCACAGGTTGCTGCAACAGGTAGGCGGCCAGGGCGGCGTGTCCCTGGGTGGCTAAATCCTCTTTGCCGCCAAACCCACCGCCGTTGGGCACCATCGTTACCCGTACTTTTTCTAATGGCAACCCCAACAGTTTGGCAATCTGTTTCTGGTCATCAAACACCCCTTGCCCCTGCGACAACACCTCGATGCCATCTCCCGCCGGATAGGCCACTGCACACTCTGGCTCCATAAACCCATGTTCAATCATCTGGGTTTGGAATACCCCTTGGGCTGTGTAGGCAGAATCGGCCGTTGCCTGGGTCACATTGCCGCGATGGGTGACGGTTTTGGAGAGAATGTTGTGTTCGTTGCCGTGAACGGTGGGGCTGCCGGGCTGCATGGCGGCGTGCATATCGGTGATGGGAAGCAATACTTCGTAGGTAACGGTTATTTGGGCAGCCGCAGCGCGGGCGATTTCGTCTGTTTCGGCTACCACCAGGGCTAACACATCCCCAACGTAACGGGTAATTTCCCCTGCGGCGATCATCTGCGGCCAATCTTGCCGGATCAACCCCACCACCCGTTCGCCCGGCCAATCCTGGGCGGTGAAGACACGAATGACTCCGGCCATCTGGGCAGCCTGGTTGGTTTCAATTTTTAGGACTTTGGCGCGTGGGTGGTCGCTAAACCGCAAGGCCCCATGTTTCATGCCGGGGAGGCGGATGTCGTCTACATAGTTGTGTTGCCCCAAGACAAGTTTTTGCGCTTGATATTTGGGCTGGCGTGAACCAATACGGCCGTCGTGATCTGGAATCACCACCTCTTCTTCATTGCGAATGGCCTCGGCTGCTTTGATCACTGCGTCTACAATCTTTTTATACCCGGTGCATCGGCATAGGTTCGGGGTGAGGGCTTTTTCTACCTCGTCCCGACTGGGTGAGGCGTTTTTCTGCAATAACACATGGGATTGCATCACGATGCCTGGAATGCAAAACCCACATTGCACCCCGCCGCAGGAGACAAAAGCGTTGGCGAACACATTTTGCCGGTAGCTGCCCAATCCTTCAATGGTGGTGACTTTGCCGTCTGCCACCCGGCTCATCCTGGTGGCACACCCCAAAACCGCTTTGTCATTCAGTTGTACCACGCAGCAACCACAGGCTGCCTGTGGGGCGCACCCATCCTTTGGCGATGTGATGCCTTCGGTTTCGCGTAAGTAAGTGAGCAGCGAAGTCTCTGGGTCACCTGTATACTCTCGATCTAACCCGTTAAGGAGAAATTTCATGACATACCTCCTGGTTATGCACCAATTCCAGTAATACGAATGCCTGCGTCTTTGACTTTGTTTTGCATGTTTATGAAGATGAGGAGGGAGGTCAACCCTTCGGCGACGCTGGCGTTTTGTAAGGCTCCAGCATTGATGCCGCGCAACCCGGCATCAGCAGCCAACTGGATGGCGACCTCTTTATCGGCCGCTTTTTCCCCACAAACCAACACGTCACAACTCATCTGGTAAGTCAGGTCGCGTAAATGGTGCGCCCCGATATTTTGAAAGGCGGCCACCACTCGCACCTGTTCTCCTAATTGTTGCTGTGCTTCTTCGGCCGCAGATAGACCGCTTTCCGGGCGGTAAACCCGCGCTTTTTTTTCGCCAGTGGGGGCGACAACGGTGATGAGCAGTTTGCCCACCAATGCTTCTCGCACAGTTGCCAGGGTGGCAACCTGGGCGGAGTAGGGCACAGCCAGCACCGCCACCTCGGCCTGTTGAACGGCCGTTACATTGTCACTGCCATGAATGAGCAGATTCGGCCGTTCTGCCAGCAGTTCGGCAGCTACCTGTTCCCCTTTTTCTGCCAGCCGCGACCCAATCCATACTTCATGCCCCCGGTTGGCCCAACGAAACCCTAACCCGCTGCCTTCTGGCCCGGTTCCCCCGATAATGGCTATTTTCATGGGAATCTCCTCTTGTTCATACTGCATAAGATCATCAATTGATACCTTATTATAAAGAGGTTAGAGATTGGAGATTAGAGATTTTCCAATCCCTACGCCCCCACCCGCGCATTAAACTCCTCAATCAACGCATCAATTTCTTCCACTTTGCCAGGAATGTTGGCCCAGTAGTTGTCGTCGTACCATTGCGCCTGGATTTCTTCGTAGGTTTTGCCTTGTTGTTCTACCCAGGTGTAATACTTGAGGTTGTGAATACGTTTACGGCCGTAATAACTCAACTCCTCCATATAATCCAGGTCTTGCCCCAACAGGTAACGGTGGTACACCCCGGCCGCATCCAGGGCAGTGAACTCCCCATGCGCCTCGTTCAGTTCGTGCAGGCGGCTCTGGTACATTTCCATTGAATCAGTGGCTACCGTTAGCACAATGTCGTGTTCGCCTAATTCATAATACTTGGCAAATTTAACGGCCGATAACAAATTGGCACAACCAGAAATCCCTAACAAATCCAGCTGAGATACCAACTCCTCCGATACCCCCTGGTTCACCAGATACGCCTGCCCGGCCCGTTCATTAAACAGGCGAATTAACCCAATGGTAGCTGCGTCATCAATACCAATCACCATATCGGTATTTTTTACGTTGTGAATCCAGGGCACATGTTTATCCCCAATCCCCTCGATGCGGTGTGCCCCAAACCCGTTGTTGAGCAGTGTGGGGCATTGCAACGCCTCGCTGGCCGCAATTTTGCTGTGTGGGAACAACTTTTTCAGGTAATCACCACTGGCAATGGTGCCTGCCGAGCCGGTGGTCAACGTTACCCCACGATATTGATCTTGCGGCCCCATCACCTTTTCCAACACCTCTGCCATGGCCGGGCCGGTCACTTCGTGATGCCATAAATAGTTGCCTAGTTGGTCAAACTGGTTGAAGATGACCACATCCTGCCCAGAACGGCGCAACTCCCAACATTTATCAAAAATCTCTTTCACGTTGCTTTCTGAGCCGGGGGTTTTGATGGTTTCACCAGCCACTTTGGAAAGCCAGGCAAAACGCTCCTGGCTCATGCCTTCTGGCAAGATGGCAATGGAGTCGCACGCCAGCAGGTTGGAATCGTAGGCCCCACCACGACAGTAATTGCCGGTGGAGGGCCAGACCGCTTTTTGGGTGGTGGGGTCAAACTGGCCGGTCACTAGCGTGGGGGCCAGGCAGCCAAACGCTGCCCCTACTTTGTGCGCGCCGGTGGGAAACCATTTGCCCAATAAGATGATGATGCGGGCAGGCACACCTGTGAGGGCGGGGGGAAATTCCAGGTAGTTGACTCCGGTGAAACCACCGCCCTGGGCGACGGGTTCGTTGTGCCAGGTGATTCGGAACAGGTTCAGCGGGTTCAAATCCCACAATCCGACCTGTTTGAGGGCTGTTTGAACGGCCGTTGGCACTTGTTTGGGGTTTCTCATCTGTTTGAAGGTAGGAATCACAATATGGCGTTCGCGGGCACGGCGCACGGCTCGTTCTAAGGCAACTTCATTTCGTGTGGTTAAATCTATGGTTTGCATCTGCTTCTCCCTGTGGTATTATATTGGACAGTCGGCAATCGTCTGACGTTTGTATCATAAATTTTGTCAATTGCCAAGTGATTCATGCTCATTCAACGCCCTATTCGGATTGAAGATCAAGTTCGTTCTCTGTTGCGCCAACGCATTCAGGAAAAGGTATATCCCCCTGGCGGGCGGCTGCCTTCGGAGAGTGAACTGGCTCAGGAATTGGGGGTTAGTCGGGCTACCGTGCGGACTGTTTTAGCCAGGTTTGCCAAAGAAGGGTTGATTTTGCGAAAACAGGGGGATGGCACTTACATCAACGAACGCCTTCATGCTATTGACACCCACCAAAGCGGGTTGCGCGACTTTTCTCGCCTGATTGAAGCCAACGGCTACCAGGCCACAATACGCACTATTTCCATTGAAACGCGCCAGGCCAGCCCGCAGGAGGCAGAGATGTTGGCTGTGCCCGCAGGCTCCGAACTGCTTTTTCTGGCGCGGCTCTTTTTGGCAGATGACCGCCCGGCCATTTTTGCCACCAATGTTATCTCGACTGGGTTGTTAAAAAGGCTGGACGGGCCGTTTGATGGGCAATTGCCGATTCACCAATTTCTGCAAACGTATTGTCAGGAGGAGATTGCTTATTTGATTTCTGACATTGAGGCGACGTTGGCGGCCGGGGAGCCGGGCAGCCTGCTGGCCTGCCGGGAGAATGAGCCGTTGCTAAAAATTATGGAGACGTTTTATAACAAGGAGAATCGGCCGTTACTTCTGGGTATCAGCTATTACAACTACACTATCCTGAAACTACGCCTGATTCAGGCGTGGGGATAAAAGAGTGAGGAGCGAGGAGCGAAGAGCGAGGGAATTAACCACAGATGAAACGGATAAAATGGATGAACACGGATTCCCTAACCTGAAACTTGAAACTACTCACGGGGTAGGGTGAAGTAAAAGAGGCTGCCTTGCCCTGGTTGGCTTTCTACGCCGACGCGGCCGCCGAGGCGTTGCACGATGCGCTGGACGATGGATAACCCCAGGCCATGCCCTTCTACTTTGGCCTGGCTGACGCGGGTGAAGGGGGTAAATAGCTGTGCTTGTTGTTCTTCGGTCAGCCCTTCGCCGTTGTCGCGCACCCAGAAATATATCTCGTTTTCTCGTTCCTCGGCCCCCAGGATGACCACAGGCGGGCGACCACCATATTTGATGGCGTTGGTGAAGTAGTTGACCCATACTTCTTCTACCCAGGCGGCATATCCAACGGCAACCGGCCAGGTTTCGGGTATTCTCACTTCTGCCCGATATTGCACTATCATAAACTCTAGCCGTTGGGAAACTTCTCTGGTAATTTGCTCCATGTCCAGCGGGGCAATGGCGATTGCCTGGGCTTGATGTACTTTGGAAAGGACGAGTAGGGCGTTGATGATGTCGCGCATCTTGTAACCACCACGAACAATGGCAGCAAGATATTTTTTCAGGTCTGCGTTGGGGAAATCCTCGAACATCTCTTGCAGTAGTTCGGCGTAACCAATGGCAACACCAAGCGGGTTTTTCAGGTCGTGGGCGACGGTGTGAGCAAATGCGTCTAGTTCGGCGTTGCTGGCGGTGAGGATTTCGTTGGTGGTGGAAAGTTCGGCCGTTCTTTCCATCACTCGTTTTTCCAGGTTGGCATAGAGGAAGGCATTTTCAATGGAGATGGCTGCCTGGGAGGAGAGCAGGGTGAGCAGTTCTAGCCGGTCGGGGGTAAAAGCGGCCGTTGCCAGGTTGTTTTCCAGGTACAAGATGCCGGTTAATTTGCCCTGGTTGAGCAGGGGAGCGCAGAGGATAGATTTCGGCCGTTTTTCCTGCACATATGGATCATTGGCAAACGTGCCCTGGGTGGCATCATTTAACACCACATTTTCCTTGCTTCGCCCCACATAGTTGACAATAGACAAAGGCAGTGGGTATTGCGACACAGGAGTGGCTTGTAACAGTTGCACATTTGCCTGCTCCACACGCCCTTCTGCTTCCACCCACCATTGCCCATTTTGCTCCAGGATGAGACAGCCCCGCTGTGCCCCGGCGTTTTCCATTACAATTTCCATCAGGCGAGTGAGCAACCGTTCCGGCACGATTTCGCCGGAGAGGGTTTGTGAGGCTTTGATGACGCTGGTCAAATCCAAAACATTGGTGGCTCGTTGCAGGGTATTGGAGGAAGATGTGGTGAAGGTGGTGTGGGCGGGTGAGACGGCCGTTATCGTTAGCAACTCCGGGTATTTTGCCTCCAACAACCGGACTTTCCCCAAGGCCCCCCATTGCTGATAGGCAAAATATGCCTCTTGCAAATAGAAACGAGCTAACCCTGCCTGTCCCCGGCCGCGATAAAACTGGGCGGCTAACTCGGCTACCACTGCCTGTTTGTGAGCGTGCTCCGTTTCTTGCGCCAGCGTAATTCCCTTGTCGTAATACTCCCGCGCCATCGCCTCTTGCCCTGTCACCCGTGCAAATTCAGCTTCTACTGTATAAAACTGGGCCAGATAGTTTTGTGGAGCCAATTCCGCCCACAACTTGAGTTTTTTCCGTTTTTTATTGACGGCTTGCAACAATTTTTGCCGTGTGGGGGGTGGGGTATCGGCCGTTATGCAGGCCAGGCGTGTCAGGCAATCAAAAATGTAATACTGTGGAATGCCCACCGAACCACGCACACTGTTGAGGTAATGTGCCATCTTGTCGGCACTTTCCAGGGCATACTCATATGCCTCAAAGGTGTAGGCCAGCAGCAGGCGACGGTAATGAATGGTGGCCAGGGCGGTGGCATCGTTGGTGGCCGTCAATGAAACGAACATTTCGGTTTCGTTATACGCCTCTCCCACCAGTTGCAGCGGATCGGCCGATTGCCCCAACAGATTGAGTGTTACCTGGCGGTGCATCT
>CAZPEJ010000081.1:2739-12099 GCA_964585465.1 uncultured Ardenticatenaceae bacterium | reverse complement strand
AAGCTGGAAACGGCCGAAACCACCCATTTCTTGCGCTCCCCAACCACGTTTCACGTTTCACGTTTCACGCTTCACGCTTCACGCTTCACGCTCCACACCTCACACCCCCTCCACCCTCGTACTCTCTTTATGCGTCGAGAGAACAATACTGCTAACAGACCTGGCAACCAGACCATTGGCGCGGATTCGCTCCAGCAGCTTTTCCAACTCTTTCGGGTGGGCCACACGGGCCTTGAGAACATAACAATCTTCACCTGCAACCGTGTGACATTCCAGCACATCGGGTTCTGCCAAAATCTGTTGCAGCAACGCCTGTTTGGCAGCGGCGTAATCGTCGCCAGGGGAAGCCCCAATGGTGAGGCGGATAAAAGCGGCAATGGTTTTCCCCAGGGCTAATGGGTCAACAACGGCCGTATATCCCAAAATAACCCCCCGGCTTTCCAGCTTTTTCACCCGGTCGTAAACAGTAGAAGCACTCAGCCCCACCTGCTCCGCTAGAGCCGCATTAGATAGCCGCGCATCCGTTTGTAACAGTTGTAAAATCTGACGGTCAATTTCATCTATCATTCGTTAAAATCCATTGATTTCCAAATAATTATTACTCAGACGACTTATTATCCGAACATCTTACGGCAATCCAGCCAACTTGTCAAACAAAAAGCGGATCACTCCCACAATCCTGCAAGAAACATACAATCTGCCAGGGGTGCAGGCATAACAGGCCATTTCTTGTTATACTTGGGCGTTGCAATACCATGACCCGCAAAAGATTAGAGATTGGAGATTAGAGATTGGCTAATTTCACAACAGATAAATCGTTACAAGGCAGGACGGATTTATGAAACTTGGAATTATTGGTTTGCCGAGTGCTGGCAAAACCACTGTGTTTAACGCATTAACCAAAGGTAACGCCCCAACTGGACAAAGTATGGGCGGCCGTTTTGAGGTAACAACGGCCGTTGTGGATGTCCACGACGCACGAATTGATACCCTAAGCCGGATGTTCAAACCCCACAAAACTACCTACGCCCGCATTACCTTCACCGACATCGGTGGCCTGAAAAAAAGCGAAGGAGAGAAAGCCACCATCTCCAACGAGCTGCTCAATCACCTCTCTGGCCTGGACGGTTTTGTGCATGTGGTTCGGGCCTTCCAAAACAACCTGGCCCCCCACCCCGATGGTTCAGTCAATGCCGCCCGCGATCTGGCAGCAATGGACGCAGAATTTTTGCTCAACGACCTGGTTATTGTGGAACGGCGGCTGCAAAAACTGGAAGAAACCATGAAACGGGGAGCGGTAAAAGACAAGGTAGCTGCCCAGGCTGAATCAGATTTGATGACCCAGATGAATGAGCTATTAACGGCCGAAAAACCCCTGCGCGCCCTACACCTGACCGAAGAACAGCTAAAACTGATTCGTGGTTACGGTCTGCTCACCCTCAAACCCCAGGTCGTTATTGTCAACATCGGGGATGACCAGGCAGAAGTAACCCTGCCCACCGCTCAGCCCCAAACCGTCGTCGCCAACCTGCGCGGCAAACTAGAGATGGAACTGGCGCAATTAAGCGCGTCTGGGGATGAAGAATCGCTGGCAATGTTTATGGAAGAGTACCGGGTAACAGAATTGAGCCTGGATCGGGTCATTCGCCTCTGTTACGACCTGATGGGGTTACAATCCTTCTTTACAGTCGGGGAGGATGAAGTGCGGGCCTGGACGGTGCAGCGTGGCGCAACGGCCGTTGAAGCCGCCGCCATCATTCATACCGACCTGGCAAAAGGGTTTATCCGCGCCGAAACCGTCAGCTACGACGACTTAATCGCCCAGGGCAGCCTGGCCCACGCCCGCACCGCTGGCAAACTGCGCCAGGAAGGCAAAACCTACCTGGTGCAAGACGGAGATGTGATCAACGTCAAGTTCAACCTGTGACAGGCAACACACAATTTACCTTCTTTGTGATAACACCATCCAAATGGCAGGCAAACTAGCCGCACCAGGAAACGCCAGGTAACACGGCTCTGGCCGGATCACTGCCTGCTCAACCAGGTTTTCCAGACCATCCAATTGGGAAAATACATCAATACGCCCTTGTGCCACAGCCAGCACACGCGCCAAAGGCTCCTTTTCTTCTGTCGCTTTTACACCCAGGTGAAAAATATCTCCCTGTTGCTCTTTGGCCCATTGCAACAGGGAAGAGACGAAAAAAACAAGCGTCCCCTTTTTCATTGGAGAGCGATAGCGCAACAGGTCAATCCCCAGGTGTTGATTCACCAACAAAATGACCGCAAAAGCACTAATCCTGCCGCCGGGGGTATACACCGCCGCAATGGTGTTTTGGCGAATCGTGTCATCATCAAAACGGGTGCTAAAAAAACCCCTCTCCAGGTTTTCCGACAACCATTCGTCACTCACCAATCGTAAACGCTCCAACAAATCGGCCGAAATAGGTGGTTGCTGAATTACCACCCGATAGTTAGCCCGAAGAAATTCATTTCTGATTGTTTGTAATGGCGAAGTTTTGTCTCCTGGTTCAAAGTCAGCCAGGTGAACTGTTATGTCAAAACCGGTGGGCAAGGTTTGAAAGCTGGCTGCGGTATAAACAGCCAAAGTATCTGGCAAAATGTGGTAAAAAGCGGGTTGCCAGTCGCGGCGAGTACAAAAGTGGCGAAACTGGTTTAGTGTCGCTTCTAAATCGTGTGACGGACCAATGGGATCTCCCAGAGAAATCGCCAGGCCTCTGGTTACCATATAAGCTATTACCGACCCACCTGAACTGAAAAAGTAAGACCTGCCGGGCAACAGGAACATCTGTGCCAAATGGGATCGGCCGTATTGCTGGATCAACTGTTTTACCCGTTCCCGTTCAGCGTCTCCAACTGGAGCATAGATTAAAACGGGGCGCAATAACATCAAAACGGCATACCCAATGGTAACTGCCCCCACCAGATAAATGGAATCAGTAAAAAAGGTGTCGAAACCTGTAACGGGTTGCAGCCCTGGGGCATAAATGATGGTAAAGGTTGTTAATGTTTTCTGCCACGCTGCTGTAAGACTAAAACTCTGGCTGGTAAACTCGCCCAGCAGGTAGTAACCAATGGTGCCATAGGTAAGTGTAAACCCTGTCGCCAGCAGTAGTACTCGTGCCCCTTGCCACATGGAAGGAACATCTGAAAGGGCGTGAAAATGGGAGCGTTGTGTCCAAAGGTAGATTGCCAGAAGCGTCACCAACCCTGCTTCGCGGTAATTGCTGTCATGCAGCAAATGAGTTAGTAGGGACATTGCCAAAACAGCTAAGGTAAGGCCCCAGGCGACCCGTTTATGTCGCCATAGGCCATGTGAAAGCACAAAAAGGAAAAAACCCATCAAAACGGCCGTTACTGCTCCCCCTTGTCGTACAATCAGTGGCGTAACTTCGGTGAGTGGGGCTACCGGAATAATAAGAGAGGGTTGAACGGCCGATAATACATTCACTAACCCCATCCAGGCAGTTAAAATGGCCGCTAACCGCACCTGACCCACCTCTGCCAACTCCTGTTCCTGCCCGCTGAACATTTTCAACTGCCGCAACAAAAAAAAGCCTGTCAACATGGGCAACCAAAAAGAAAGGCCACGAAATGCCAATGTAATGACTGTACTAATGGCGGCTGGCATATCCAGAGAAGCATAAACAACCGGTACAATAGCCTCTACAACCCCTATACCATTTGGTGTGGGTGAAATAATGAGAAACAGAATGGACATGGTGTAACCGGCCAGGATAATGCCGGGGTCAGGGGATTGGCGAAAAGCCAGAAAGATACACAAAAGGCAACCGATGTTCATTAAGTGGGCCAGCAGGGCAAAAAAAAGGGTACGGTATAAGCGGTTAGGGTGGGCTGCAATGGCGTTCGCCGCAGCGATAAAATCATTTGCGCTCTTCTCTGCCCAATCAAGCGGAAACAAATACGGCCGTTTCAACCAGGCCCCCCCTCGATTCATCACACCTTGTACCCCTTGCAAAAGCCACCGCAACCCGCCAGGCCAGCACAACCCCATCAACAACACCCCTGCCAATCCTCCCACCAATAAAAATAACAGAATGGCACTGCTAACTTCCAAAGAAGTTAAATCGTCTCGAGTCAGTAAATACTCCATCCCCACAACCAACAACAAAGCAAAAACCCCATAATGGGTCGTTTGCACCAACACCATACCCGCAGTAGCCCGCACAGGGGATGCCCCGCGCCGCCTGACATCATCCACAAACAAAGCCAGCCCTGCCGTGCCTCCAGTTGGGGTGGTAGAGTTAATAAACAGACTGGCTAACGAGATAGGCAATAACTCACGAGCGCGGCTAGAAACATCTACCACCTGGAAAGCAGCCTGAACCAGATAAGCATAAGCCACGTAATACAAAACCTGCATTCCAACGGCTGCCAATACCCAGGGCCACCGCCCCTCTATCAGGGTATGGGCCAATTTCTCAATTTCGCTCAGACGCGTTGCCAAAACCCAGAGAAATAAGATCACCAACAGGGCAAAAAACCATCGGCCAATCGTGGGGGAGCCAGGGCGTTTCATATGGGGAAATTGTGATACATCGGGGGCATCAAATGATGAAGTAAGGTCTTCAGGGGCGTTTGGGCCAGGGAAGGTCTGGACTCGCTATCTATGATCAGGCCGTCAAAATCAAAAATGATTGTTTGCAAAGGTGTCATAGGCTCGTTTATACCGCACCGCCCACAATTGACAAAACGGATAGAGCAAGTTAAGGTGAAGACATGGAACAGTTTGTATACACCACATATCCACAACAAATCATTTTTGGGGTTGGTACATTGGCACAAATAGAAACGGCCGTTTCCCATCTCCATCGCCTCCTCTTACTCACTTCCCCCTCCTTGCAAACGAGTGGAATTGTCACCCGCCTGCAACACGCCCTAGGGCCTCGGCTGGTGGCTACGTTTGAGCGCACCTTATCCCATGTACAAGAGCATCAACTGGTCGAAGTGGTAGAACTGACAACCAACTATGCAGTAGATGGGGTCATTGGCCTGGGGGGTGGCAGCCCCATCGGGCTGGCAAAAGCCCTTAGCCATACCCTGGAACCCCACCTGCCGGTTATCGCCATTCCCAGCACCTATGCTGGCTCCGAAATGACCCCTATCTTTGGCATTACCCACCAACTGGCAGGCGAAACCCGCAAAATAACCGTCAAAGCCCCCCACGTCCTGCCACAACTGGTTATCTATGACCCGGACATTACCTGCCTATTGCCACCCCACCTGACGGCCGGGACTGGTATCAATGCCCTGGCACACTGCTTCGAGGCGTTGTACTCAATCACCCGCAACCCACTGTCAACGGCCGTTTCGCTGCAAGGCATTCACACCATTCACCACGCCCTGCCCCTCTGCGTGGCAGACGGACAAAACCTCGTTGCCCGCTGCCATATGTTACGCGGGGCACACCTGGCAGGGGCTTCATTGGCAACGGCCGATATGGGGTTACATCACGGATTGTGCCATACGTTGGGCGGAACGGCCGGGCTGCCACACGGGGTGGCAAACAGCATCATGTTACCCCATGCCCTCCGCTTTAACGCGGATGTGGTCAAAACTCAACTGGCACCAGCAGCCGATTTATGGGGCATTTCTGGCTCTTCCCCAGAAGTACAAACCCTGAAACTAGCGGATGGAGTCTTTGAGTGGATCGGCCGTTTGGGATTGCCTCAGCGGTTGCGGGATGTCGGGGTATTGCAAGGGGATGTGCGCGGGCTGGTAGAAACGGCCGTTAAAAGCAGTGCAGTCCAAAAGAACCCCAAACCCGCCACCATCGCCGACCTGGAAACCATCTTCCACGCCGCCTGGTAATGAAATTGGAGATTAGAGATTGGAGATTGACAAATCTCCAATCTCCAATCTCTAATCCCCTCCAGATGGCAGACTCATTGGCTGGCGAATGACCGTTTTTAATTTCTCCGGGGCCGTTTTGCGGGGATCACCCAGATAAATTTCATGATGTTTGCCGTGCAACACACCCCCCTTTTCAGCAATAAACTTGTGCAACCGGGCTATCGTCGCCGTCTCGGCATCATACGAGCCAATGTATAAAATTTGGGCCGCGGCTCCTTCATGGTAAGCTGCCAAATGTACCTGATGCAACCGTGATAACGATTTTTTCTTTGCCACTTCCGTAACCGCCCGTTGGAACAAATCGGCCGTTACATAGGGTGGCTGCATAATCATCATCCGCCACTGCCAGGTTTCCTTTTCCCGTGTCAAAAAGGTTTCCATATCCTCTGCCCACCACAACCCCTCCAAAGGCATCACCGGGTAATCTATGTCACTAGACTTTTTGATAGCAAATTTGAGCGTATAAGCCAGGGCATACAACGCCTCCAACGACTCAGCATACAGCGGGGAAGTGTTGGGGTTGCCATATCCATCAATCATTAAAAAGTTCATATTTGGCACATCTATCACCGAAATCTCCTTCGCCGAGGGGTGATAAAGATGTTTCAGTTCTTTTTTCAGGTCAACTTTTATCATCGTAAACGCTCCTTAACTTTCATCTGCAAAACCTGTCGAATCCGTACCATCTACAGGTACCCCCAGTTTACCATCATTCCAACAATTCGGAATTCTTTTCTGTTACCATCCCCATCAATTCACCCTGGTAGTTACCATCTTGTTAAGGAGGAGAAAATATGTTCAAACATTCCCTGTTGATGTTGTTTGTTTTGGCAATCACATTGGTGACCGTTTCCAGCCTTTGGGCAGCCCCGGCCGCCGGTAATTCCCCCGGTTATAAACAGATAGCAGCTCCCCCGGCCGATTTTGCCTTGCTCAATCTGCCCAACCCGGCCCAATTGGGGGTACGCTCCCACACTGCGCTCATTCCCGTTACCCTGTCCCAAACGGGCAACCAGTGGACGTGGAGCAAACAAATAGCCCTGGACAGTGCCGAAGTTTCTATGATGTTGTTTGCTGCCGATGGTGACTCCTGGCAGGTGAGCGCGCAGTTGCCCAACGGCCGTTTTGCCACCGCCACCACCACCCAAACCAGCCAGTATGGGCTGGCCGGGCAATCATTCCCCGGCCAATTATCCACCTTTAGCGGCACTTCCGGTTTATGGACAATACAGGTTTCGGCCGTTTCCCCGCGCACCACCACCGGGTATTTGTTACTATCCAGCCAGAGCAACACCCAACTCTACACCCACTTGAGCCACTACAACCTGCGGGTTGGCGAACAGGTAGGGTTGGTGACATATGCGTATGAAACCAGCATAGAGAGTGGCAACCAGGCCCCGGCCCCCTTAAATGGTGTGATCCAAACCGCCACCGCCACCTTTACCGCCCCCGACGGCAGCCAAACGGCCGTTCCAATGGTTGACGATGGGTTACATGGCGATGGGGCAGCCAACGACGGCATGTTTGGCGGCTCTATCACCGCCACCACAGCCGGGCAATACACCGCCCAGGTCACAGTTACAGGTGAATCGGCTGCGGGTGAATTTATCCGCACCAGTGAACACATCTTCCCGGTAATTGTTCCCACCCTCAGCCTAGCCGGTGGCACCGTTCGCGCCAGTGACAATGGCAACGGCCGTTTACAATTTAACCTACCAGCCACCAACACCGGAACGGCCGTTTCTGCGGTGCAACTATCGGCCGAGGTGTGGGGAAGCGGGGCAAACGAGATGGTACCAGTGGCCTGGGTTGGCGGATTGGTCACACCACAAACCAATGCCACCGGAGTCACCCTGCCCCTGACCTTAGACGGCCGTTGGCTCTCCCTGGCAAATGTCACCGCCGGGCTGGAACTGCGTAATGTGCGGGTGCAAGATGTCAGCACCCACATTGTCATCTCCCAGGCAGAAGTGATACCGGTGCAGATAGGAAAACTACCCACCAACGCCAGCGAAACCGTAACGGCCGTTACCGACGACATGCTCATGGGGCCACGTCCGGCGCGCCAGGCCCCCGAATCCGTTGGTGTGTTAATGCTCATTCACGGTTACTGCTCTGGCGGAGTCTGGCCGCTCTCCAACTTCACCCAATACGCCGAGTTCCAAGACTTTGACCAAAACCGCACCCACGACCAATTCGCCCAACTGATAGACACCTTTGGCGACCAATTTAGCTCCTTTGGAGCCGTCGCCCACAGCCAGGGCGGGGCCGCCTCGCTGCATCTGTACACCTACTACTGGAGCGGCCTCGACTACTCCGTCGGCTCGCGGCGCATTCAATCCGTTGGCACCCCTTATCAGGGCACTTCGCTGGCGGGGAATCTGGCATTGTTAGGGGAAATTTTCGGTGTTGGTTGCGGCACCAACTTTGATTTGACCTATGACGGTGCGGCTCTCTGGCTGGCAGGCATCCCCACCTGGGCGCGGGATGATGTGTATTACTACACCACCTCGTTTAAGGACGTGTGGTGGCGGTATGATTATTGCAACGTCGCCAGCGATCTCTTTTTGAGCGACCCGGACGACGGGGTCATTGAACGTTGGGCCGGGCAATTGAGCAGTGGCAACAACATGGGGCACAAAACGGGTTGGTGTCACACCAGTGGTATGCGCGATCCCGCACAAACGGCCGATTCCAGCCGCAATAACACCATGAACACCTACGGCAACCGCTAAATGCCACTCCGATCACGTTTTACCTTTCACGTTTCATGGGTTGTCACCCCCTGAGTTCCCAAAGAGCCAAAATTAGAGATTGGGTAATCCCCAATCTCTAATCCCCAATCTCTCCCCCCCACTACCCCGTAAACCAGATAAAATCAACACTCCCAGGAGAGTACCCCTTCGCCGTGAGCAGAGCAGCCACTTCTGAATGGTGTTGCATCCCATGAAACATCAAATGTTGCACAGCCCGCCAAACAACATAACTGTTCACACCCACTACCCGCTCCGTTTCAAAGTCAGATTCCGCCAAATTATCCAGAAAACGGTGCCATGTTATCTGCTCCTGCTCCATTTGGGCACGCAGGGCGGCAATGGTGGTAAAATCTTCCGCCTTCAAACCGGGGGTACTGCGGCTGGTTTCCAGGGCAATACGCCACCAGTTGTGCCAGGTCAATACGTGGAACAAAATATCATGGATAGAACCCAACCGGTAAGGGTGTTGCTGTTTGTACTCCGCCTCACTCAATTTTTCGGCCGCATCCAGCAGCTTATAAAACGTGTCGCCATGATAGGCAACCAGGGTTTGGTATTGGTGTTTGTAGGGCATAGGATTTCCTTTAACTTGGGAGAAGAGATAACCAATCTCCAATCTCTAATCTCCAATCTCTAAAAACATCTCTATCTGCTCATGCTTAAACAACTCCTAAATAAACTGTCCGCAGGCTCTCCAGGTGATGGTGTTCGT
>CAZPEJ010000081.1:0-2639 GCA_964585465.1 uncultured Ardenticatenaceae bacterium | reverse complement strand
TTCACGTTTCTCGCCTCACGGCAGTATAGGGTATAATGGTTCATTGACAAGAGCCATTTTCAGGAGTTTGATAGAACCAATATGCCCAAACGTTCAACCTTTTTTGACCTGGCAACCATTTCACTAGACACAACTTCTTCACAACCCTTGTACCGACAACTGTACGATTCGGTGCGAACGGCCGTTTTGCAGCGAAAATTACTCCCCGGCACCCGCCTGCCCTCCACCCGCGACCTGTGTACCGGCCTCAAAATTTCCCGCAACACCGTTGTCATTGCCTTTGAGCAACTAATCGCCGAAGGGTATTTGGAAAGCCGCGTCGGAGATGGCACCTACATCACCCACTCGCTGCCCGACATATTTACCACCCTCCCCAAAGAAAAAGTCAACCCAAACCAGGCAACCACCCGGCCGACCCCCGTTTTTTCCCAACGTTTTCAATCCATGAACCACATCCCAGCCGACATCCATCGTGGCGGAGGAGAAATACGGCCGTTTCGGGTCGGTTCACCGGGGTTAGACGAATTTCCAGTCCGCCTTTGGGGGCAATTAGTCACCCACCATTGGCGGCGTGCCCCTGGGCATTTGTTGGGGTATGGCGACAGTGCCGGGTATGCCCCCTTGCGCCAGGCCATTACCGACTACCTGGGAGCTGCACGCGGGGTTAGCTGCACCCCCGAACAAGTCATCATCACCAGCGGCTCCCAGGGCGCACTGAACCTGGTAACATTGCTGCTGCTCAATGCCGGAGATGCGGTGTGGATGGAAAACCCAGGGTATCGTGGGGCACGCGCTGCATTACTGGCGGCCGGGGGTCAGGTCGTGCCCGTGCCAGTAGACAGAGATGGTTTGCAAGTAGAAATGGGCATCACCCTCTGCCCCCACGCCCGCATGGTGTACGTCACCCCCTCCCACCAATACCCCGTCGGTGTCACCATGAGCCTTTCCCGCCGCCTAGCCCTGTTGGAGTGGGCCAAACAGGCCAACGCCTGGATACTTGAAGATGATTACGATAGCGAATTTCGTTATCGTGGCCGCCCCCTTTCTTCCGTACAAGGGTTGGATAGCAGCAACGTGTTGTATATTGGCACATTTAGCAAAGTCCTCTTTCCGGCCCTGCGCCTGGGGTATCTGGTGGTGCCCCAAAGCCTGGTGGAAGGGATTCGCGCCCTGCTCCACACCATGCAACATTATTTACCCACCATCGAGCAGGCTGCCCTGGCTGATTTTATGGTTGAGGGGCATTTTGCGCGGTACATTCGCCAGATGCGCCTGTTGTATGCCGAACGACAGCACACCCTGGTGGAAACGGTGCGGGCAGAGTTGGGGGAACAGTTGAGCATTGAACTGAGTGAAGCGGGGTTGCATGTCACGGGTTGGCTGCTGCCAGGAGTGGATGATCGGGCTATTTCAGCCGCCGCCCAAAAAGTGGGCATCGAAGCCCCCGCCCTCTCCACCTACAGCATTCCTGCCCTGGCGCGTGGGGGGTTGGTATTGGGGTATGGGGGTCTGTCGTTGGAAAAAATCAAGGCTGGTGTGCGCGGACTGCGCCAGGTGGTCGAGACTTTCTTTACATAACCCGTTCTCTGATTTATACTTGCGACATGACAGGAAAATCATCCTCTGAAGCTGAAGAAAAAGTGATCCCGGTGGGGTTGGTGATGATGGTGGTGGGGCTGCTGATTTTGTTAATTGTGGTGGGGGTTTGGGCTGTATCGCCCCAAACAATGCCCCAGCCCATCTACGCCCTGGTAGCCCCTTATTTGTCACAAACGGCCGTTTCCCTGCCCACACCTGCTTCTGTAGCGGTCTTACCAACGGCCGTTCCCACCCAACCCGGTGCCAACCCCCTCCCTTCACCACAAACCCTTCTGCCCACCCCCATTGCCGACCTGACCGCTGGATTACCCACCCGCATCGTCATTCCCACCATCAACCTGGATGCCCCGGTTGTAGAAGTAGGGGTTGAACCAGTGGTTGCCAACGGCACCACCTACTACCAATGGTTAGTGCCAAACGGTTTTAAGGCGGGCTGGCACGATGGCAGTGCCCGGTTGGGGCAGCCAGGCAACACCGTCTTAAACGGTCATCACAACGTATTTGGGGAAGTGTTTCGGGATTTGATAAACCTGGCAGAAGGGGATGAAATTATTCTGTATGACGATCAGGTGGCGTTTGTCTATCGGGTGACAGAGGTTGAATTATTACCAGAACGAGATCAGCCGTTGGAAATCCGCCTGGAAAATGCCCAGTGGATTGCTCCAACGGCCGATGAACGAATCACCTTAGTCACCTGCTGGCCCTACACCGACAACACCCACCGCCTGGTGGTAGTAGCCCAGCCAACCGCAAAAGGGATTACGCAGCAAAACCAGTGAGATAGTTGGTTGACTGACAAATGTTAGTTTCATCCGCTACAGGCAACAGATAGAAACGGATAAACGGATGGGCAGTCAAGTAGCATCCGTTTATCCGCTTTTCATCCGATGCCGTAACCATTCAACGATCAAATCTATCAATCAACCAGAAGACAGAGAAAAAATCCGCGAAAACCCGCCAAACCCGCGTCATCCGCGTTCCATTTGGAGAGGGAATCGCACGCGGGTGACGCGGATGGAACGGATGCACGCGGATAAAAC
>CAZPEJ010000080.1:0-12227 GCA_964585465.1 uncultured Ardenticatenaceae bacterium | reverse complement strand
AGGGTGGTTTGACCGTTGGTGCTGGGGTGATTACCAAAATCTTGAAGTAGAGGGTTTATAATGGCGAAGAAAGCAGTTCGTTTGCATGTAACGTTAGCTTGCACGGAGTGTAAGGAGCGTACCTATCTGACAGAGAAAAACCGGCGCAACGATACCGGGCGTATGGAACTACAGAAGTATTGCCCGCGCTGCCGGAAACATCAGTTGCACCGTGAAACTCGGTAAAACCGTGTAGGGGGTTAGCTCAATTGGCAGAGCGGCGGTCTCCAAAACCGCAGGCTGCGGGTTCGATTCCTGCACCCCCTGTTTTATCTACCATAAGGAGGCTTCTTGAAGCCTCCTTATGTTCAAAAGTGGTGTGATGTGACAGAAGCAGAAAAAAGAACGGGAGCAGTTAAAAAATCTCCATCCGATAAAGAAAAAGTGGAACAACCCAATGCGCTGGTTCGTTATTTCCGCGAAACACGGGGCGAGTTGCGAAAAGTAACCTGGCCGACCCGTGAAGAGTCGCAACGTTTGACGGCGATTGTTTTGGGTGTTTCGCTGGTTATGTCTATTTTTTTGTGGGTATTTGATGCAGTTTTTTCATCTGTCATTCAATGGGTTTTGACGACATTGGGTGGTATCTAACCAGATTTACGAAGGGTGGTCTGAGTTAATCAAGTAATTACTCAACAAACTGGGTAATGACGCATGAATGAAAAATGGAAGAAAAAAGTTTGTTATTAGACGCAGATACCCCAGTAGTCGGGAAATTGTTGTCAACGGGTGATGATGAAAAATCTACCCTGGAAGACAGTCGTTCCTGGTATGTGATCCACTGTTATTCAGGGTATGAAAACAAGGTGCGTCACAGTATTGAACAACGTATTGAAACGATGGGAATGCAAGACAAAATTTTTGATGTTGTTGTTCCCACTGAAGAAGAGATTGAAATTAAGGATGGTAAACGGCGCACGGTTGAACGGCGTGTATTTCCTGGTTACATCCTGGTACAGATGATTATGAGTGAGGATTCCTGGTATGTGGTGCGTAACACGCCAGGAGTTACCGGGTTTGTGGGGATGGGGAACGAGCCAACTCCGCTGCGGCCAGATGAAGTGGCTAAAATCATGAACCGGATGGAGGCTGAGGCTCCGAAGGTGAAGTTTGATTTTCAGATTGGGGAGAAGGTACGTATTGGTACTGGGCCGTTTGCTGATTTTATTGGCACGGTATCTGAAATTGATGCAGAACGGGCTAAGGTACGAGTCATGGTGTCATTTTTCGGCCGTGAAACGCCCGTGGAACTCGATTTTCTGCACGTAGAAAAGGTGTAGCTGTTCTCAGATGTGCGATGTTTTAATCTTAGAAACGTCGCCTATAGAAACAGAATGCAGCAGTTCGTAAGTTTTGGATGTTGAATGATGGATTATCATTTGACATCTTTTATTGTGTGGAGGAGCTTCTAGCCGAAGCGATAGGACTCCAAGGAGTAGAAAGTGGCAAAGAAAATTCAAATTGTTGTGAAGTTACAATTAAATGCTGGGAAAGCCAGCCCTGCACCGCCAGTTGGTACTGCGTTAGGGCCTCAGGGTATTAACTTGATGGCTTTTTGCAAGGAGTATAATGCAAAAACGGCCGGTATGGTGGGGCAGGTTGTGCCAGTTGAGGTGACGGTTTATAGCGATAAAAGTTTTGCGATGGTCTTAAAGACCTCTCCTGCTGCGGATTTGTTGAAAAAAGCGGCTGGGGTGCCACGAGGTTCGGCCGTTCCCAATCGGGATAAAGCTGGTTCTGTCACCAAACAACAGTTGCGGGAAATCGCGGAATTGAAGTTAAAAGACTTAAATGCTCGTGATGTAGATGCTGCAATGAACATTATTGCTGGCACTGCCCGTAGTATGGGCATTCATATTACAGATTAACCTGTGTTTAGGAACGCGGATTAAATAGCTACAAGAGATTAGCGATTGGTTCAATCTCTAATCTCCAATCTCCAATCTCAGTTCTGTAAGTCGTTTAATTTTCATTTCTTAGCGTCGGAAACTGTGAACAGTGAAAGTGACTGTTTACTCAATTAAGTGGGAGGATCGTTTGACGATTCGTTAGAACCACGAGGAGTTCATATGAAACGAGGACGAAAGTATTTAGAAGCAGCGGCAAAAGTTGACCGCGAGAAGCAGTATAACAAAGACGAAGCTATTAAATTGATTAAAGCAACTGCTTTTACCAAATTTGACCCCACTGTAGAAGTTCACCTGCGCCTGGGGGTAGACCCGCGCCACGCTGACCAACAGGTGCGTGATGTGGTGGTTTTGCCACATGGGTTGGGTAAAAAAGTGCGGGTGTTGGTTTTTGCTGAGGGGGAAGATGCTCGCCTGGCGCAAGAGGGTGGGGCCGACATCATTGCTGATGATGAAGTGATCAAACAGATTCAAGGCGGTTGGACGGATTTTGATGTGGCGATTGCGGTGCCCTCGATGATGGGGAAAGTCGGCCGTTTAGGGCGTATTCTTGGCCCGCGTGGGTTGATGCCTAACCCTAGAGCTGGTACAGTAGCTCCTGGGGCGGACTTGCCCAGACTGATTCAAGAAGCGAAAGCGGGACGTGTGGAGTTCCGTGTAGATAAAACGTCTAATGTCCATGCGCCGATTGGTAAAGCTAGTTTTAGTGAAACCCAATTATTGGAGAATCTCCAATCTTTATTGGATGCGATTAAGCGGGCACGGCCGTCTGCGGCCAAAGGCACCTATATTCGCAAAGTAACTGTTGCGAATACGATGGGGCCTGGAATTATGGTGGATCCGTTGGAAGCGGCTGCGTAGCTGCTGCGGGCTGCCTGTTTGAACCTTTTGGGTTCAGCAGTAACAATTGATTCTCTGCTGTAGACCGTTGGCGATAGTTTTACTGTCTTAAAATTGCCAGCCGAGGCGGGGGTTTGGAATGACTTGAACGGACGCTTTTAAGAGCTGTCTGAATGGGTTAATTTTGAATCCTCATACTGGCTGGTGTGAGGATTTTTTTTATTTCTGCGAAGGAGGTGAAAATCTTTGGCAATTACAAAGAAACGTAAAGACGAACTCGTCGCGCAGTATAAAGAGTTGGTAGAAAAAAGTCAGGCGATTATCCTGGCTGAGTATGGTGGCATGAGCGTGAAGTCTATGGAGAATTTCCGTGCGGAGGTTCTCAAGAATCAAGGCGCGTTTCATGTTACTAAAAATACCTTGTTGAGTATTGCGCTAGAGGAAACGGATTGGTCGGTACCGGAGGAGTTGTTGGCTGGGCAGATTGCTGCGAGTTTTGCCACAACAGATATTGCTGGTGTCGTCAAAACATTGATGGATCTAGCCAAAAAAGAAGAGAAGTTTAAGCTGAAGGGTGGTATTTTGGGGAAACAGGTATTAGGCCCGAAAGAGGTGGAATCCCTGTCTACGTTGCCCACTTTGGATCAGCTACGCGCTCAATTGATTGGTTTGATCAATGCACCGGCTCAGAATCTGGTGTCGGTTGTGACGGGTGGTGTTCGTCAGGTGGTGAATGTCCTGGATGCTTATGCTAAAAAGGATGATAGTGGAGGGGAAACGGCCGAATCTGCGCCTGAACCTGCTGCTGCTTGATGAATGAGGAATTTACAAAAATCTTACGGATATTAACAATTTTGGAGGAATGAAACAATGGCTGATTTAGCAAAACTCGTAGATGATTTGAGTAGCTTGACCCTGTTGGAAGCGTCTCAATTGACAAAAATGTTGGAAGAAAAATGGGGCGTTTCGGCTGCTGCACCGATGGCTATGGGTGCGATGCCTATGATGGGTGCTGCTCCGGTTGCTGCTCCGGTGGAAGAAGTGGAAGAACAGACTGAGTTCAAAGTGACTTTGAAAGATGTTGGCCCCAAGAAGATCAACGTTATTAAAGAAGTCCGCGCTTTGACTGGCCTGGGCTTGAAAGAAGCCAAAGACGTGGTAGATGGCCTGGGCACTATTATGGAAGGTGTGAGTAAGGAAGCCGCGATGGATGCCAAGAAAAAATTGGAAGAAGCCGGGGCTGTGGTTGAGGTTAAATAGTTAAACAAACATAGTTTTATGTAAAACGTGATGCGCGATGTGTGACGGTTTTGCAACGGAAAGAGGCTACTCGATGGAGTGGCCTTTTTTTGTTGTTACGGCCCAAACAGGGCCATGTCCGGCTCCCAATTGCCAGGTGGCGGCGTTTTGGATGGCAACGGCCGTAAATTGTTGTGCCTGGTGTATGGCGGTGGGCAAGCTGTTTCCCAGGGCCAGGTGGGCACACAGGGCGGCAGAAAGGGTATCGCCACTGCCGTGCAGGTTAGCGGTTTCGATGTGAGGGGTGGAAAAATGGGTCAGGGATCGGCCGTCGAATAACACATCTACTCGATTTGTTCCTTCTTGCCCACCTTTGATTAAAACATTTGGGGCACCGGCGGCATGAAGTTGGAAAGCGGCCGTTTCCATTTGTGCCACACTTTCCACCTGGCTTCCCAGTAACAGGGCTGCTTCGTGCCGATTGGGGGTAACGAGGGTTGCCAGGGGAAAGAGGTAGCGCAGGTATGCCTGGGACAGTTCGGGGGGGAACATCGCCTGGCCTTTGTGGTTGACCAGAACGGGGTCTACAACCAGGTGGGCCAGGGGAAATTGTTGTAGTTTGGTGGCGATGGTTGTCAGCAGGTCAACCCGGCCGATAAAACCGGTTTTGCCTGCTGTGGCTCCATAATCACTGAGGACGGCTTCCATCTGGGCGGCGACAAAACTAGGGGGGAGGAAGTGAACCTGGTGGACAGCGAGACTATTTTGTGCGGTAACGGCCGTTATCACACTCAAGCCATAAACACCCAACGCCGCAAAGGTTCGTAAATCAGCTTGTAACCCGGCTGCCCCGCCACTATCTGAGCCTGCAATGGTGAGGAGTTTTACCGGAGGGTGACTCATGAAAGGTATATTGCACCAAGTTATAAATTGACGGTTTGTTAAAGGGGGATTGGAGATTAGAGATTGGAGATTGGCAAATCTCTAATCTCTAATCTACATGAAAATGTCAGTTTATGTCATAGCTTTACATATTGTCAATAATGGCCTGCCCAAAGGCGGAGGCACTCAATTTAGTAGCCCCTTCAATCTGACGGTGCAGGTCGTAGGTAACGGTTTTGTTCTGGATGGTTTTACCCAGGGCGTTTGTCACCAAATCGGCCGCTTCTTGCCAGCCCATGTATTCCAACATCATCACCCCGCTCAAAATGAGACTGCCAGGGTTTACCATATCTTTACCTGCGTATTTGGGAGCCGTGCCATGTGTGGCTTCAAACAGGGCAATACCATCCCCAATGTTGCCACCAGGGGCCATGCCCAGGCCGCCCACCTGGGCCGCAGCCGCATCGCTCATGTAGTCGCCGTTGAGGTTGAGGGTGGCAATCACTTGATAATCGGCCGTTCTGGTGAGCATTTGTTGTAACATATTGTCCGCAATGACATCCTTCACCACAATATCCTGGCCGTTTTGCGGGTTCTTAAAAACGTGCCAGGGGCCACCATCCAATTCCACTGCCCCAAACTCCTCACGCGCCAGTTGGTATCCCCAATCGCGGAAAGCCCCCTCCGTAAATTTCATGATGTTACCTTTGTGTACCAGTGTCACGTTTTGGCGATTGTGGTCAATGGCAAACTGCATGGCTTGTCGCACCAATCGTTTGGTGCCAAACTCGCTGACAGGTTTAATCCCAATCGCCGAATCCGGGCGGACATTTTTGCCTAGTTGCTCATTCATAAATTGAATAATGGCTTTGGCACCGGCAGATTCAGCGGGCCATTCGACACCAGAATAAACATCTTCGGTGTTTTCGCGGAAGATGACAATATCCATCAATTCTGGCTCGCGCACGGGGCTGGGGGTGCCGGGAATGTAACGCACCGGACGGACACAGGCGTAAAGGTCGAGTACCTGGCGCAAGGTGACGTTCAGGCTGCGGAAACCACCACCAATAGGGGTAGTGAGGGGGCCTTTGATGCCTACCAGATAGTCGCGCATGGCCTGGAAGGTTTCTTCGGGCATGTAGTTGCCATCATACATCGCGGCTGCTTTTTCGCCGCAGTAAATTTCCATCCAGGCAATTTTCCGTTTGTTACCATAGGCTTTTTCAACCGCCGCATCCCACACCTTGAGGGAGGGGGGGGTAATGTCTATGCCAGTGCCGTCCCCTTCGATAAACGCCACAATGGGGTTATCGGGTACGTGTAATTTGCCATCGGAAAAAGTGATTTTTTCTCCATTTGGAACTTGGATTTTTGCGTAAGCCATTCTGATTCTCCTGGTATAACAAAGTTTGGTGTCGGGAGGTGAAGGAGTAACGATTGTGAACCTGAATTTGGACGTGAACCACGAAATTTTGTGATGTTTCACGTTTCATGCCTGTTTAGTTGCTCAAGTTGTTTAACAGTTATTTCTCACTATCTCCCATTACCCGATAGATTATAACCTTATGGGGATGGATTGAGGAGTGGGGATTGGGGTTGTTTTGGTTTCAGATGTGGTGACATGTTTTACGTAACCAGTACTCGGTAAGCAGTGTTCAGTAAGCAGTAGGGATTTACCAGAGGAAACGTATCTTCAAAAACCTGATGAGAGCTTACGAAAACCCGTATAGTCGCAAAAACGTCTAAAATTGTTTCTAAATGAGCGATAAGATTGCTCGTTGACAAAGTGTAAGAAATACACTATACTTGCCGATAAGTGTTTATATTACACTAATTAGATAAAAGGAGTTCAGCATGAACCAATTTCCCCAATTTTATAACCCAACCCGAATTGGCACGTTGTATTACCCGGATGTGGCGACGATTGCAGTATCGGCTCAGGCTGCCAATTTACGGCCGTCTGCTGAAGACAGACAAAAAATTCATCTGGTCATTATTGATATGCAGGTGGATTTTTGCCACGACCGGGGCAGTCTCCATGTTCCTGGTTCGGCGGGTGATATGCAACGGCTGATTGAATTTATTTATCGCCATGCAGATCGGATTACCAATATCACTTGTTCACTGGACTCCCACTTGCCACACCAGATTTTTCATCCAGCCTGGTGGGCAGATGAAAAGGGGGCGCACCCGGCACCGTTTACCATGATTACCTATGACGACATTAAATTGGGTAAATGGCGGCCGTTAGTAGCCCCGGTGCAATCCACCAATTATGTGAAAAAGCTGGAGGAGATGGCAAAAAAGACGCTGGTGATCTGGCCTTATCATGTGATGATTGGCAGTGTGGGGAATGCGTTGGACCCGGAACTGTGGTCGGCCGTTTTTTGGCATAGCCTGGCCCGTAAAACCCAACCTACCTGGTTGACCAAAGGCAGTATTCCCTTGACGGAACATTACTCCATTATTCAACCAGAAGTTCCTGTGCCGGATCACCCGTTGGGTGGGAAAAACAAGGCTTTTCTGGATACGTTGTCCGACGCGGATGTAGTGCTGGTTGCCGGGGAAGCGGAAAGTCACTGTGTGTTGGAAACGGTGGAAGATTTGGTGGAAGATTTTGGCAGCAAACCCAATGCCCTACAAAAAATTTATTTTCTGCGGGATTGTACTTCTCCGGTGATGCACCCGGATGTGGATTTCCATGCTCTGGCGATGGCGCGGTTTACGGAATTTGAAAAACGGGGAGTCAACTTTATTAATAGTACGGATCGTTTGCCGTTTTAGTGGGGGAATGAACCGCAGATTGAATAGATAGGGTGGATTTTCATGTGAGGAGATTGGAGATTAGAGATTGGGAAATCTCTCGTAATGATTCACCGCAAAGGCGCAAAGGGCGCAAAGAAATAGAGAAAAACTTTGTGTTCTTTGTGTACTTCGCGGTTAAATCCCGGAGAGGCTGAACAGTTACAATCTCCAATCTTGTATAGAGATGAACCTATCAGGAGATGACAATGAGCAATAATGGACTTGGCAATCTGGATGATTTGTTTGAATCGGCGCAGGCGGATGGTTTAACGGCCGATACGTTGGATTTACTGGTTTCCAATTTGAATGGGCCGACGATGTTAACGGCCGTTGGCACCCCATTGGATCAGCTCGCCAGTAACGAAGTGACCCTGGCAATGAATATCATTGACATGAGTGGCTCCATGGCCCCCCATGCCCAAGATTTGATTCACGCCTACAACGATGAATACCTGACAGCCATGAACAGTTCCCCGGCCGCCGATGACATTTTGGTCAGTACAGTGCTGTTTAGCGATCAGGTGCAACTATTACATGGTTACGTCCCGTTGCAAGACGCGCCAACCCTGACCCAAAAATCTTATGACCCGGACGGCTCAACAGCCCTCTATGACGCGGTGGCGGGCGGTTTAACCAATATGGTGTTATATGCCCAACAGTTGCGCCAGAGTGGGGTATCGGTGAAGGGGGTGGTGATGGTTTATTCGGATGGGGAAGATAACGCCTCCAAACAGCGGGCCACGCAGGTGCGCCGGGCAGCCAAAGAACTGCTCAAACAGGAGATTTACAGCCTGGCGTATGTGGGTTTTGGGGTAAAACCCCAGGTTGGTTTCAAAACGGGCCAGGGTAAATCGGCCGTGCAACACCTGGCGGATGACATTGGTTTCCCCACAGCCCTGGCAGCCGCCCTCAGCCCGGCCGATTTGCGCCGCATTTTTCGGATGGCTTCCCTCTCTACTGTGCGAGTGAGCCAGTCGGGCAACGGGGCGCAAGGTTTATTTAGTTAAAGCAGGAGTTTGGTATGTTTCTCACATTTACAACTTTGGCAACTATGCTGTTAATTACGTTTTTATTGGGGATGCTGACATCGTTTATCATGGTGGTGAATGCGATAGCGAAGATGAAACAGAATTGATATTGCCAGATGATTGACCGTCAAGATAGCAGTTGAAAACTGCACCAACAGTTGCAAAGTCAGCCTTCGCCGACTAAAAACGGCCTGTTTTCAGTCCGCGCAGGTAGGCTTTGCACCTGTCGTTGCAAATGAAATTCGCTACGAATTTCATTCGCCAGGCTTATAAGGTGTTGTTGGGGGGGGGCAAACGATGTATAGTGGGGTGGATGTCTAATGAAATTAATCTGTTTTTGAGCGAACAAACTCCTAAAGAAGCGGCATGGCAAGAGAAACATGAACCGGTAGTGGTAGGGGGGCAAGAGTCGGCATATGCGCGGCTGATTGAGGCGTTGGTGGCGGAACGGCCGTTATCTAGCAAAAAATACCGCCAAATTATGACCCGCTTCACCCACCAGGGGCTACCCTGGCTCTCCAAAGACCAGTTACTCAGGGTGTATCAACAGTTGTGTGACCAGGGTTGGTTGTCGTTTCGGCCAGAGGTGCGGACCCATTTACAAATGAAACCTGTTCGCACTCAGGCGGGTGTCACCGTTGTCACCGTTCTCACCAAACCGTACCCCTGCCCAGGCAAATGTATTTTTTGTCCCACCGATGTGCGAATGCCCAAAAGTTACCTGCACGACGAACCGGGGGCCATGCGGGCAGAACGACACCATTTTGACCCCTATGAACAAACGGCCGTTCGGATTCGCGCCCTGGAAACCATCGGCCACCCGGCCGAAAAAATAGAGCTACTCATTTTGGGCGGCACCTGGTCTAGTTACCGCCGCGATTACCAGGAGTGGTTTGTTAAACGGTGCCTGGATGCCATGAACGGCACAGAAGCGACAACCCTCACCGAGGCGCAGGAGCTAAACGCCAGGGGTGAACGGCGTTGTGTGGGGCTGGTGGTGGAGACCCGCCCAGACCATGTAGATGTGGACGAACTGCGCTGGCTGCGGTATTTGGGGGTGACAAAGGTGCAAATTGGCATTCAAAGCACCGACGACCATATTTTAGCCCTCAACCAGCGCGGCCATGATGTGGCAAGCACACGGCAAGCGTTTCAGTTGTTGCGGCTGGCGGGTTTTAAGATTCATGGGCATTGGATGGCAAATTTATTGGGTGCAACCCTAGAAAGTGATGTGGCTGATTTCGGCCGTTTGTGGAGCGATCCCGCCATTCGTCCTGATGAACTGAAATTATATCCTTGCATGTTGGTGGAAAATGCTGAGTTATATGAGTATTGGCAGCGGGGGGAATATCGGCCGTATTCCGAGGAGGAGCTAACGGAGCTGCTGGTGGCCTGCAAAGTGCAAGTGCCACGTTATGCCCGCCTCACTCGTGTCATCCGCGACTTCCCCACGACCAATGTGGTGGAGGGCAACAAAAAGGCCAATTTGCGCGAGATTGCCCAACGGCGCATGAAGGAACGGGGATTACAGTGCCACTGTATTCGTTGCCGCGAGGTACAACGCCAGCAGGTAGATTCGGCCGATTTGTGTTTGCGGGTGGAGATGTATGACACCCCGGCCACAACTGAACATTTTTTGAGCATGGAAACGGCCGAATCTGGCCGACTAGCTGGTTTTTTGCGCCTCTCCTTGCCCAATAAACAGATGCCCCGCCCCCTACCCGAACTAGAAAACCACGCTATGATCCGCGAGGTGCATGTGTACGGGCCAGCCTTGCCGCTGGGCGAGAGCAGCCAGGGGGAAGCGCAACATGTGGGCATTGGCACACAGTTGGTGGAAAAGGCCAAAGAGATGGCACGGGCGGCTGGATACGGCCGTCTTGCGGTCATCAGTGCCATTGGCACCCGCGAATACTACGCCCGGTTGGGGTTTCAACTACAAGGGTTGTATATGACGGCCGGGTTATGAATCATAATACGACATTCCCCGATCTGTTGGATTTACAAGAAGCCTTGATTGAAAAGCTAAAGGAAAGTGGGTCTTTGACGGAAACGGCCGTTGAAGCGGCTTTCCGTGCCATCCCCCGCCACCTTTTTTTGCCGGAAGTGAACCTGGAGCGGGTTTATAGCGATGATGCGATTGCCACTAAGTTTGATGAAAAAGGGCGGGCGATTAGTTCGTCGTCGCAACCTGCTATCATGGCTATTATGTTGGAGCAGTTGGATTTGCGGCCGGGTCATCGAGTGCTGGAGGTGGGGGCAGGCACCGGGTATAACGCGGCGTTGATGGGGTATCTGGTGGGGGAAAACGGCCGAATTACCACCCTGGATATTGACCAGGATATTGTCGAAGCGGCTCAGACACACCTGGAGGCGGCTGGTTGTCACAATGTAACGGCCGTTTGTGGGGATGGGATGAATGGGTATGCGGCTCATGCCCCGTATGACCGCATTATTCTCACGGTGGGGGGGTGGGAGATTGCCCCTGCCTGGATGGAACAGTTGGCTGAAAACGGCCGAATCGTGTTACCCCTCTCGCTCAACGGGCCGCAGTTTTCGGTTGCTTTTGTGCGGGAATCATCCTGTTTAACCAGCCTCTCTGTTGTGCCGTGTGGGTTTATGCCCCTGCGTGGTTCACAGACGGAACCAGGGGTCGTACTGACGTTTGAGTTGCCCGGTTTAACGGTAGATTTGGAGACGGAACCTGCTCCAGCTGATGCGCCAATGATTTACCAATGGTTGACTGGCCCTTACCAGGATTGGCCGACCTGGCAACAGGTGAGTGCGTCTGAGGTGTGGCGTAGTTTGTACCTGTGGCTGGCTCTGCACGAACCGTATTTGGCAAATTTGACGGCTCAGGGAACGGCCGTTGAGCAAAACATTGTGCCTCCCTTGTTGGTGAATGGCGGGGGGGAGGATTGGTGTATGACAATTGGGGTGATCAGTGCCAGGGGTTGTGCCTGGTTGGCTTGGGCAATATCAGAAACGGGGCGACCAAAACGAGAACGGGTTTATCCTTTATTGGTGCGCCAGTTTGGCAACGATGCCGCCCAGGCGCAGCGATTGGTGCAACACATAGAGGCGTGGGATCGAAACGGCCGTTTTGCTGGGGATGGTTTTTACATTCGGGTGTATCCAAATGAGGTACCGGTGACGGCCGTTTCTGGGGAAATTGTTTTACCGCGTCGGTGGCATCAGTTTGTGCTGGGGTGGAAGAGGTAGGAGGAGGAACAGGAAACGGCCGAATCTCACCCCAGATTCGGCCGTTTTCTTTCATAGACACACCCCTTCTCATCCTATACAATACATGTCATGGCAGAACTACTTTTAGAAGAACGAGTTGTTGACCTGGAAAGCCTGATGGCGGAACTGGTGCGCGAGACAACCAGAACTTCCCGCGAACTCCGCGATTTCAAAAATGAAATGAGCGGTTTCAAAAACGAAATGAGTGACTTCAAAAACGAAATGAGCGATTTCAAGAACGAAA
>CAZPEJ010000079.1:0-12388 GCA_964585465.1 uncultured Ardenticatenaceae bacterium | reverse complement strand
CAAAGGGCGAAGAACGAGGGAATTAACCACAGATGAAACGGATAAAACAGATGAATACGGATTCCCCAACCTGAAACTCAAAACCCGAAACTCGAAACTCAAAACCCCATTTCGTGTTTCACATTTCAAGATACAATCAAGGCCTATGTTGACCCATGACGAATTGTTACAAGCCATTTCCCAGGCATTAGAAACGGTGGATTTGCCGAACTGGGGAGAGAAGCTGTCTGGTAAGGTGCGGGACATTTACCAACGGAACGGCCGTTACCTGCTCATTACCACCGACCGCATTTCCGCCTTTGACCGGGTGTTGGGGTTGATTCCCTACAAAGGGCAGGTGTTGAACCAGTTGAGTGCCTGGTGGTTTGGCAAAACGGCCGATTTGTTACCCAATCACCTCTTATCACTGCCCGACCCCAATGTGACAATAGCCCACATCGCCCAACCTTTGCCGGTGGAGATTGTGGTACGGGGGTACATTACCGGTGTCACCAAAACCTCGTTGTGGTATTTGTATGAACAGGGAGAAAAACGGCCGTATGGCATCCCGTTACCCGATGGTTTACACAAAAACGACCCACTTCCCCACCCCATCATCACCCCCACCACCAAAGCAGAAAAAGGAGGTCACGACGAAGTATTGAGTCGGGAGCAAATTCTGGCCCGTGGATTGGTGACAGAATCCTTGTGGCAAGAGATAGAAACGGCCGCTTTTGCTATTTTTGCCAGGGGGCAGGCAGTGGCGCGCCAGGCCGGGTTAATTTTGGTAGATACCAAGTATGAGATGGGGCTGGTAAACGGCCGTCTCACCCTCATAGACGAAGTTCACACCCCCGACTCCAGCCGTTATTGGGTTGCCGACACTTGCCAACCCGGCCGGGAGCCAGAAAACTTCGATAAAGAGTTTTTGCGAAAATGGTATGCTGCCCAGGGGTATCGCGGCGAAGGCACCCCACCCACGATGCCCCCAGACTTTATCGCCCAGGTAGCTGCCCGCTACATCGCCGCCTACGAACGCCTCACCGCACAACCCTTCGTACCCGGCGAACGGCCAACGGCCGAAAGAATCATCAGGAATTTAAGAGATTAGAGATTGGAGATTGTTGGCAAAAAGCCCCTAATCCCTAACCCCCAATCTCCCCCACCCCACAACACCTTTTCAAGCATAACAGGAGGATAAACAAAAATGCAGCGAATTATTGATGGTTGGCACAGCCCAAGTCTAAACAAACATATGGAAATCGTAACCTACGGGTATTACGGCTTCCCCTTGCTCATGTTTCCCACAGCCGCCGCCGATTACCTGGAATATGAACGTTTTTATATGATTGAAGTTATCAAAAGTTTCATTGAGGCAGGTAAAGTAAAGGTTTTTTCCATTAACAGCATCAACCGCGAAGCGTGGTTAAACAATAAAGTGCCAGCCAAATACATGGCAATTCGGCAGCAACAGTTTAACGACTACATTTGTAACGAAGTAATCCCCTACATCTGGCAAAGTTGCCAGGGGCAGGTGGGTGTTATTACCACCGGAGCCAGCCTGGGGGCGTTTCATGCTGCCAATCAATTATTTCGCCGCCCCGATTTATTCGATGGCATGATTGCCATGAGCGGCTCTTATGACATTCGTGGGTATTTTCGGGAAAATTATTACGACGAAAACATCTATTTTAATAACCCAGTAGATTACCTGCCCAACCTCAGTGATGGTCAGTTTTTGCCCATGTTGCAGCAGAAAAAACATATTCACATTCTCACGGGTCAAGGCAATTACGAAAACCCCGATGCCTCGCGCCGCCTGGCGGGTGTTTTGACGGAAAAGGGAATCCCCTATGAACTCGATTTATGGGGCTGGGATATGCCACATGACTGGCCGACCTGGCGGGCCATGTTGCCGCACTATTTAGGCACCCGGTTTTAGTGAAACGCGAAACGTATTGCGTAAAACCTGAAACTCAAAACTCGAAACTCGAAACTCAAAACTCAAAACCATGACCCCTTCCCCCCTGGTTGGCATTATTATGGGCAGCACCTCCGATTGGGAGACAATGCGCCAAGCGGCAGAAACGTTGGATCAGTTTGGGGTGCCCCATGAGTGCCGTGTCGTTTCGGCCCATCGAACCCCGCAGTGGATGACAGAATATGCAGAAACGGCCGAATCTCGTGGTCTGGAAGTGATTATTGCCGGGGCTGGGGGGGCCGCCCATTTGCCCGGCATGGTAGCAGCCCAAACCCTGCTGCCCGTGTTGGGGGTGCCGGTGCAAAGCCACACCCTCAACGGCCTGGACTCCCTGCTCTCCATCGTACAAATGCCGGGTGGTATTCCAGTGGGCACCCTCGCCATCGGCAAAGCCGGGGCCAAAAACGCCGCCCTGTTAGCCATCGCCATCCTGGCAAACAAATACCCAGAGCTGCGCCAAAAACTACACCAATTCCGCCAAACCCAGACAGACCAGGTATTAAAAAGCCGGGATTCGTTGGGCTGACCAGGGGCGAGGAGCGAGGGAAATTAACCACAGATGGCACGAATAAAACGGATTTTCACAGATTCCCCAACCTTCAACCTGAAACCTTCAACCTGAAACCTGATTCGTAGGTTAAAAGTCAAGGAACTTCCTGTTTTGCTGTGTATCATTGGAGGTTATGCGTCTTCTACTATATCTTGTTACGATTCTGGTTTTGCTGGCGGGCTGTAATGATGTCGCCGAGGCCCCTTCTGTTTCATCGGTTCTGCCTGCCACTGCCACCCTTTTGCCCACTCCCACGCTGGCCCCTGGCCTGCCGACGAACCCGCCCCCCACACCCCTGCTAACGCCGATGGTTGGGGAAACGGCCGTTTCCCCAGCCACCTCCTTGCCAGCCACCGAACCCGCC
This sequence comes from uncultured Ardenticatenaceae bacterium, assembly GCA_964585465.1. Classification (GTDB taxonomy): domain Bacteria; phylum Chloroflexota; class Anaerolineae; order Promineifilales; family Promineifilaceae; genus CAZPEJ01. Next base: position 9,514 of record CAZPEJ010000079.1, on the reverse strand, counting down.
ACCCCTGCCCCGCTCTATACCTCAACCGCCACCCCCCTGCCCGCCGAGAGAGTAGAAATCGGCCAGGCGGCTCTGGCCGTAGAAGATTTTTCGGCGGCGGCGGCTCAATTTGCAGCCAGCCTGGGCCAACCCGAAACCCTGACGGCCGATCAACAGACCGGACTGTTTTACCAGTTGGGGGTGGCTTATTTGAAAGACGGCCGTTTCAGCGAAGCCATCGCTACCTTTAACCAACTGCTGGCCCAAACCGGGGCGGTTGAGCAGCACCCGGCCCTTTACTTTCTGATAGGCCAGGCATACACCGCAGTCGGTGATGCCCCGGCCGCCATTGCTGCATATCAAACCTACCTGGCTGCCAACCCAGATACCGCCGCCTACGTCCAGCCCCTCATCGCCGCCATCTACCTGGCTGCTGGCGACCAGGGGAACGCCATTGCAGCCTACGAAGCTGCCCTCACCGCCCCGGCGCACCGCTTGACCCAGGTAGAAAACCGCCTGAAACTGGCCGAGTTGTATCTGGCTATCACCAACTATCCAGCCGCCATTGCCCAATATGATGCGGTTCACAACCTGGCAATAACCGAAGCCACCAAAGGGCAGATGACCTACCTGGCCGGGTATGCCGAGATATTGGCCGGGGATGTAGCTGGCGGGTATGCCCGTTACCAAACGGCCGTTACCAGTTACCCCCGCGCCTACGAAAGTTACCTGGGGTTGGTGGCTCTGGTGGAAGCCGGGCAACCAGTGGATGAATACCAGCGCGGTCTGGTAGATTTTTATGCCGAGGCACATCAGCCTGCGGTAGAAGCCTTTACCCGCTACATCGCCGCCAGCGAAACCTTAAGCAGCACCTATCAAGCCGATGCTGCTCTGTACATGGCCTGGAGTTATGAAGCCCTGGGGGATATTGCCAACGCCCTTACCGCTCTGGAGCGATATGCCCAACAGCAGCCAGCCGTTGCTACCCTGGAACGTGCCCACTTGCTGGCCCGTGCCGGGCAGTTAACCGAAGCCGCCACCAGTTATGAATCCTATCTGGTTTTATACCCGGACGGGGCAGATGCGCCGGAAGCCGCCTGGCAACTGGCGGAAATAGCAGAAATAACCGGAGATATATCAACGGCCGTTTCCCGTTATGCACAAATGGCTGAACGGTATAACTGGCACGAAGATGCCCCCGAAGCGTTGTTTCATGCGGGCTGGCTGGCTCAACAACAGGGTGATACCCAAACGGCCGTTTCCCTCTGGTGGCGACTGGCACAAACCTACCCCAATCATGAGTATGGTGCGGCGGCCCTGGTGTGGTTGATGCGTTTGTTGCCGAGGTTAACGGCCGTTCCCACCACCACCCCCACCTCCACCCCCGACCCCGACCAAACCCCGCTGCAACTCAACGAAACCCCCACCCCCCCCATAGACGCGGCCACCTGGCTGGCAACCGTGCAATCACTGGCGGCCGCCAATCAACAGTTCAACTACTACGCCGTGCGAGCCAGAGATGTGTTAAACGGAATAACCCTCTTTCCGGCCGCCACCCCGAACCTGGTGGTAGACCCGGCCGACCAGGAAGCAGCCGAGGTGTGGCTGCGAAATTGGTTAGGTCTGGCAGCCGACACCGATGTGCGTTCCCTGGCACCCGAATTGGCGAATGATGCGCGTCTTATTTTGGGCAGTAAACTGTGGCAGATGGGGCTGCTGGAAGCGGCCAAACGGGAGTTGGAGGCGGTGCGGAGTGAGGCGGCTACTAACGCCCTGCATAGTTACCAGTTAGCTCTCTACTTCCGCGATTTGGGGTTGTATCGCTCCTCCATTATTGCCGCCAGCAGCCTGATTGGCCTGACGGGACAAACAGTGGTTGAATTGCCTGAATTTATCGGCCGTTTAGCTTACCCAGTGTATTATGCCGACCTCATTGTGCCTCTGGCGGCCGAATACAGCTACAATCCCTTATTACAATTTTCCCTGGTGCGCCAGGAAAGCCTGTTCGAGAGTTTTGCCCGCTCCGGGGCAGCCGCACAAGGTTTGAGTCAGGTTATTCCGTCCACTGGCGCATACATCGCCGATGTCCTGGACTGGCCTGATTATGTCAATGAGGACTTGTACAAACCCTATGTGGGGTTACGATTTGGGGCGTTTTACCTGCATCAACAACTGGCAGCTTTCGATGGCACGGTTCACGCTGCCCTGGCGGCCTACAACGGCGGCCCTGGCAACTCGGCTCGCTGGTATGGTGTGGCTGGCAACGACCTTGATCTGTTTGTGGAAACGGTCACATTTCCAGAAACCCGCCTGTATATTGAACGGATTTATGTCGGGTATGAGATTTATCGCCTGTTGTATGCAGGGGAAGGATGAAAGACGAGGGATGAAGAGCGAAGGCGAACCGCTGTGAAACGTAAAACGTGAAACGTGAATGCTCTATGGTCACGTTTTACGCATCACGTTTCATGGGTTGTCAACCCCCTGAGTTCCCAAAGACCCCCTGAAACCTTAAACCTGAAACCTGAAACTCAAAACCCATGTTTGATTGGCAAACTGACGAAACTGTAGATTGGGAAGAACCACCGCAGGTGCAGCCACCCCCGCGCCCGCCTGCTCCTCGTCGTCGTTGGTTACGGCCGTTGCTGCTGACCTTTACGATTCTGGTTGTTTCTACCTTGCTGGTTTACCGGCTCTTGTCGCAACGGGTGAACAACGCGGCTGAAGATGTAGAGGCAGATGTTTTGACCAGTCACCAGTTTGTGAGTGAAACGGCCGTTCAGAAGGATTGGGATTTATTGGTGACATTTGTTTCCGGGCGGGATAGCGGCTGGTCGGCCGGGCAGCGGCAGGTGGTGGAACAAGGGTTGTTTTATAACCGGCCCGCTTTTGGTCTGGCGTGGCAGCCGCAAACAATCACCAACACCCCCATTACCGTCACCCTCTCGCCCGATTTACGTTCGGCCGAATTGCTGGCACAGCAGGGGTACACCATTCAGATTGGTAACGGTTTGACAGAGACGGTGGTATTGCAACAAACGGCCGTTTATCGGCAAGGAGCCAATAGCTGGTTACTGGCCCCCCCTTTGACAGCGTATTGGGGTGGCACACAATTTAGCCAGGGGCATTACCTGTACACCAGCTACCCCACACGGGACGAAACCATCAGCCAACAACTGGCCCGCGACCTGGATACTAAATTGATTGAACTATGTACCCGTTTCCCCGATTTGCGCTGCCCCGATAATTTGCAGGTTTCTCTGGAGCTATCGGCCGACCCGGCCAGCCTGGTGACGGCTCAGGAGCGACAAAACAGTTTATCTGGTGGGGTAGCGGGGCGGTTGTCGCTGCGCCTGCCCGCGCCAACGCTGCTGGGGTTGCCGCTGGATGAGGCCGGGTACCAGGCGTTGTTTCGTGGATATGCCACGTTGGTAGTAACGGCCGTTATCAGCGAACAAACTAACTGGGTCTGTTGTAACCACATCGTTTTTTATCAGGCGATTGTTGACGAACAGTTACAACAGTTGGGCATCCAACCCCCGCCCAACTTGAACCCAATTTACACCTTTTTGGCAGAAGACCCCTTCCGTTTGGAGGAGTTTCAAACCACCTGGCAAATGGCTGACCTGAACGCAGCCACCGAGGCGTTGTGGCCTGCGCCAGTTATCCAATTTTTGCGCCAGACGGCCCGCATTTCTCCAGTTGCCATGCAGCGCGAACTGATGCAAACCAGCAACAGCGGCTACAACGCCTGGTTAATGCAACTGCTGGGGCCAGCGTATGCCACACCGGAAGAGGTGGAACGGGCCTGGGCAAGGTTCCTGCACCAAAACAACCCCGCCAATCAAACCCCACCCCCCATTAACCTGCCTACCCAAGATTTACAACTTCTCTGTTTACCCGTCGGTGAGGGTCATGCAAATTTATACCGTTACCAGTTGACGACCCAACAGTTGAACCAGGAGACAATTTTGGAACGGCCGGATGGGTTTATGATTGGTCTGCCGGATGATTCTGGGGTAGTGGTGGGCGACCGCCTCACGCCTGGTGATACGGCTTCAATGTTTTTCTGGCATAACCAGGAGAAAAAGGCGTTGCGTTGGGACACGGAGAATAATTTGCGAGTGGCTTTGCCTATGATGAGCGACCCGGCCGGAAAGCTGGTTTTGTTTAACACGGTGACAGAATCGGCCGTTCCGGCTGGGTCACTCCCAATTGAAAGCTGTTTACAGGGAGAAGAGTGTACGTTGCGGTTATACGCCGGGTTCCCCACCTGGTCGCCGGATGGCTCGCGGGTTATCTTTACGGTTGGCAGCGAAACCCCAGGGGATGAGGGGCGTTCACCAGGGATGTTGTTGCTCAGTGACAACGATGGCAGTTCGACGCAGTTTGTAGACAATGGTTCCAGCCCCTTTTGGCTGAATAACAGCGAGTTTGGGTATGTGGCGACGGATGAGGCGACCGGGGTGCCACAGGTTTATGTGACGGATATAAACGGCCGTGAACCATCTGTGTTATTTACGGCTCAGGATTTACCTTTGGAACGTTCCGACATCAGCAATCAACAAATCCCCTTGCGAATAGATTACGTGGCCCCACACCCTAACAACCCGGCGCAACTGTTTGTGGGCACCAAGCTGGTTTTGCCGGGGGGTATTGGGTATCTGTTTACCTACAACTGGCAGGATAAAACCACTTCCTTGTTGTTTGAGTGGGATGGAGAACCAACGTTGGCGCGACGAGGGTATCGGTTTTCGCCAAACGGCCGTTTTTTCCTGCTCACCACCTACCGCGAATTTAGTGATGCCTGGCACCTCTACCTCTACGACACCCAATTGGGCACCACCCAAACCGTTCCCCTGCGCGGCATTTATCGCCTGCCTTTGCACTGGTATCTGGATTGGTCGGCCGATGGCAACTGGCTCTCGCTGGTGGAAAACGGCAGTATCCACCTGCTCGCCCCTGCTTATCAATACCAGACCACCTTGATGTTTGACCCCATCTGTCAAACGGCCGTTTGGGTAAACAGGGAGAATTAACCACAGGCGACGCGCATTGGAGGAGCGAGGAGCGAAGGGCAAAGAACGAGGGAATTAACCACAGATAAAACAGATAAAAGGGATTTAACCACAGATGAAACGGATAAAACGGATGAACACGGATTCCCTAACCTGAAACCTGAAACTTGAAACCTGAAACCCTAGACCCTGGCAGGACTTAACACAATTCCGCCGCTTCCTGACAAATACCAGTTGGACGGACGAGGAAACGAGAAATTGGTACTAACCCCATCTTGGCTCTTGCCGAGTTGCTCTGGCTAGTATATGTTTAGGGGTATATCACTTGAGGGAGTTTATACGTGGCAAATAATCGGGCACGTTATGAAGAAGCAGTTAAGCGAGGAAAGGCCTTCGCTGCTGAAAAACATTGGAAGGAAGCATTGGGCATGTATCGCATTGCCGTGAGCGAGTTTCCCAATGAACCCGCCCCCTATGCAGGTTTGGGGGAAGCGTGTATGGGGCTAAAACAGTTAGACAAAGCCCTGGAATGTTACAAACTGGCAGCTCGTTACTCGCGTGGTGACATCTCTTATTTGAAGAAGGTGGCAGATATTCAGGAGCGTATGGGTCAGCTATCGGAGGCTGGCCGCACCTACCTGGCGGTGGGAGAGTTAGAGTTTCGGCATAACCAGCTAGAAGAAGCTCTGGGCAACTGGGAACGGGCGATCCGGTTGGAGTCGGGATTGTTGGATGCTCATCGCCGCCTGGCGATGGTGTATCAGCGGCAAAATAAAACCCGCGAAGCAGTGCGGGCTTACCTTTCGATTGCTCGTATTTTGCAGATGCAGGGAGAACGGGAAAAAGCTGTGACCATGTGCCGGGCAGCTTTACGCCTGGACCCGGATAACCAGGATGTGTTAAAAGCGTTTGAATTGATTCGGAACGAAGCCCGCTATTTGAAGGAAGAAGAAGAAGAAAAGAAACAGGCTGAACCGCCTAAACAGCCCGAAAAAGAGGCGGATGAGCTGACGGTGGCGGTGCGGCAGATTGCCAGGGCGTTTGAATCGGAGCGGAAACCTGTTGCACCCAGTAAACCGTCGGATGTGAACCCGATTGAAGTGGCGCGGCGGCGGGCACAGGAGCAACTGGCGGAGGAGATTTTCCGCGATGAGGATGATGAAGACATGGCGGCGGAGGAGATGGGGCTGAGTAAGTTGGAACGGGACGCACTAATTGGTCAGGCGATGGATTTTGAGCAGCGGGGCCAGGCGGATGAGGCGATTCGCTGTTATGAAAAGGCGATTGCGGGCGGATTGAAGATGCCTGCGGCGTTTTTTGCGTTGGGTATGTTGTATGTCAATAAGAAACGGTCTGACAAAGCGCGTCACTATTTAGAAGTTGCCGGGCGCGAAGGGGGGTATCAGGTGGCCTGTCGGGCGGCAATTGCCGGGTTGTCATGAACGCGGAACGGCCGTTTGTTGGTACCTGGCACTTGCTTTCTTCTGAATTTCGTCTGGCAGACGGCCGTGTCCATTACCCTCTGGGCCACGATGCCACCGGATTACTCATTTACGATGCCCTGGGGAATGTGGCAGCCCAACTGATGCAGGTGGGGCGGCGCAACCTCTCTTCTGGTCTGGAAACGGCCGAACGACTCGCCACCATTCAGGCTGCCTTTGATGGCTACACCGCCTATTTCGGCACCTACACCCTCCACCCCGACCAATCCCTCATTATTCACCACGTTCAAGCCAGTTTGTTTCCCAACTGGGTAGGCACACAACAAAAGCGGTTTTACCATTTTTCGGATGATGGCAACCAACTCACCTTGACCACGCCGCCTATCGGCTCACCAGAAAACAAGGCGGTTGGGACGCTGGTGTGGCGGCGGGTTTTGTCGTTTTGAGGTTGAAGGCGGTGCGATATTTGCAGATGGTATCCACTGACATTTTCATGGAGATTGGAGATTGGAGATTGAAAAATCTTGAGTCTTTCGGATTTTATGGGTTTGCTGTGAAACGTAAAACGTGAAACGTGAAACGTGAAACGTAAAATTTCTCTGGTCACGTTTTACGTTTCACGTTTCATTAGTTGTCAACTCCCTGAGTTCCCAAAGAGCCAAAATCTCTAATCTCTAATCTCTTTTTTTATGGTTTGCGCTGGCTGAAACCATCCCCGTTTTGCAAAAACTCAATCCGGTTGCCGAAAGGGTCATTGACATAAAAACGGTGGCGGTCGGAAACGGCCGTATCCACTGTCATCGAGATATTGGCTGCCGTCAGGCGTTGCTGCCACTGTGCCAACTCATTAACCACAAAGGCGGGGTGGGCACGATGGGCGGGGGTAAAGTTTTTTTCAATCCCGATATGCAGTTGAAACCCTGGCCCTTCAAACCAACACCCCCCCCGTGCGGCTAATTCGGCCGGTTTTTTAATTTCCGCCAACCCCATCACGTCACCATAAAAATAGCGAGCCATCTCCTCCCCGCCATCGGGAGCCGCCAACTGTATGTGATCTAGCGCGATAATGTGCCCTTCCATAAAAACTTCCCCTCAACAGATTGGATAATTTTGTTTGCCAAACCGCACAGACAGTTTTCGCCTGATGTAGCCGCCAATTGATTCACTAGACTGGGTTATTCCGCCAGTTGATGCAACCCTTCCCAGTTACCAGCTTTTAACTCATCTAATAGAGGGGTCACATCCAGTTCTTGTTTCACAACGGCCGATACCGCAGGCGCGTCGGTGGGGTAGCCCAGCAAAATGGCCCCTATCACCTTACCGTTGTTAATAACCAGTTTACGATAGCGGTGGGATTCAATATCTTCTTCACTAATAACCGTGTCTTCGGCCGTTTTGGGTTCAAACTGCCCAATAGAGGTCAACTCAATCCCTACTACCTTCAGGTTCGTCACCGAAATGGTGCCCTCATACCGTTCGTTTCCACCTACTGCGTTCATGGCAGCCACCCGTGCCTGCTCCACAGCAGCGGGCCATAACCCATAAATACGGCCGTTATGCTCACACACATCCCCCACCGCATAAATGTACGGATCGTTGGTGTGCATTCCATCATTCACCACCACCCCCCGATTCACCACCACACCCGCCGGTTGCGCCAGTTCCGTATTGGGGCGAATCCCCACACACACCAGCAACAAATCCCCCTCAATGGTGCGCCCATCCTTCAAAACAATTTCCTCCACCCGTTTGGCTCCCTGCACCGCCTGGCACTCTGCCTCATAATACAGATCCAACCCCAACCCCTCCAGATATTGTCGCAGAAAATCGCCACCCCGTTCATCCACCTGGCTACGCAACAACCAGGGGCCACGCTCCAAAACCGCCACCCGCAGCCCCAACTTGTACAACGCATAAGCCGCTTCCAACCCTAATAACCCACCACCCGCTACCACTGCCTGGCGGCATTGATGGGTTTGTACGAAGGCGCGAATTTTCATGGCATCTTCCGCCTCGCGCAATACAAACGTGCCGGGCAGCCCAAACCCGGCCATGGGAGGTACAAAACTACGGCTACCGGTTGCCAGAATCAGGCGGTCGTAGGGCAGGGTTTCTCCGGTGGCGAGTTTCACTTCTCGTTTGTGGGTGTCTATGGTGGAGACAACGGTATTGAGCCAGGGGGTAATTTTCTTTTCGTCATACCAGGCATCGGGTTGAAGATAGAGACCCGTCATGGCAGAACGGCCGTAAATCAGGCGCGTAATGGCCATACGGTTGTACAGGTGGTGGCTTTCCCGCCCAATCAAGTGAATGGTGCAGTTGGGGTGGCGACGGCGAACGTGGTCGGCGGCAGTGACACCCGCAATACCATTTCCAATCACCAACACCTGCTGCACGCTGTCATCAAAAACGAGTTGTGACAGTTCAGCGTCCACCTGTTTTGCCAGCGATAAATCGAGTGAAAAAGAGACCGGCCCATTCACACGAGCCATACAAGCCAGGCGCACATTTCCCGCCAATCCCAACCGATCTAAGGTAGCGCGTTCGTCGTCCTTCTGTTTCGAGAGGTTATCCATGCCACTCAACACCACAATCGGGTCGGCCCCACACATCCCCATACGGCAACCTGCTTCAATGGGTAATTCGTTTTGTTCGGCCGTTTCCAACAAAGTACGCCCTTCTGAGACCACTATTCGCAACTCATCCGGCAGGTAGGTGACTTCGTGCCCTTCGCCCTGGCTGGCCTGGCGCATGGCTTTGGCAGCAGCCCCGGTGAGGCGCATGGTGTGTTGCGGCATTAACTCGACAATAAACAGGGACTCTTTTTTGAAACTGCGCCATACCCAAACGGCCGTTAACACCCCCAACCCCAGACGAAACCCCCAGGTAATCAACCCAGTGACAGAGGCATCGGCATTGGGCAACACCACCTTTAACCAGGCGGGCAACACAAACCAGTAAAACAGGTTGAGGGCGACGGCGGCAAACAGGGTAATAATTTTGGCATCGGAGGTTTTGCTGAAGGTTCGCAAGGATTGAAAAATGCCCAGACTTGCCAAAATATACAGGCCAAAG
>CAZPEJ010000078.1:0-12525 GCA_964585465.1 uncultured Ardenticatenaceae bacterium | reverse complement strand
GACAAAACTGTCCGGTACAAAATAAGGGGGTTCACCAGGCAAATCAGTGTGGGGAATTGCACTTGTCTCATCTGTTGCCAGAACCCGTAATACACGCCCCAGATCGATATGTTCTTCAATCACCGTGCCGACACTGCCAAGTGCAACGTCACTGGCAGCCACCCGGTCACCCAATTGCAACTCATGATCCAGGTTATCGGTGATTTCGGTGAACCCCAACGTAGGATGGGGCAGGTTGCCGGGCCAATCCAGGCTGGCAGAAAGTGTCGCTCCATCTTGGGCGGCTGCTTCGTTCCAACGCAACCAGGCAATTTGTTGGGTGGAAAAGTAAAACTGATAAATATACCCTTCGTTTGCCAGATTCAGTTCTCTACCAGGGGTATTACCAGTAAAACGATTCCAGGCTGGAGGCGGAATTGGGGCAATAAAATTCTCCTCAGCTGGATAAAATTGTTGTTCTAATGAACGTGGCCCTTGTGACAAAATAATAGGAAAGGCGGTGACACAACCCGACGTTTCATCCACATCCCCAAAACCAGCCAGACGCATCACCCCAATGCCTTCAATAGACATCACATCTGCAAAAGCAGGAATGACGGTTAACCCCAAAATGGAGTTAATGTCATGAATGACCACCACGCTCACTACATCGAGACCGGCGGCTATTTGGGTGGAGACACTTCCTGGCACTGGCTCAATGTGGGTGCCGTGTTCGTTCGTCTGCAAGTCATACAAAATTCGATCTGGCAGACACTCACCCTCACATTCCAGGTCTAACGTTGTCACCACTTCCGTGTAATTGGTAGTCTGACTGAGGCCATAGATGTGTTCAATCTCCCAGGATTCAAAAGCATCTCCTCCGTCATTAACTAGCCCCTTGAGGAAGAAGATGTCCCATACCCCTTCACTCAAATCTAAGGTTTGGGTGACGGTATTTAACACGATAACATCTACGGCTTGCCCGCCAGCAGCCGCAAAACGGGCTGCCGCGCGAGCGGCCGATTCCACCCGATTTTTGGTGATGAGCATATTACTTACTTCCACAACCCCGGCAATAATCAATACCATAAACGGCAAAATTAGGGCGATTTCCACCAGGCTTTGTCCCCTCGTCCGCTGCTTGATGGAAGTTGCAACTTGTTTGTGATTCATCTTAACACCCACTTGGTGGCAGTTGCGAAAGTAATGGACTTTCACAACTACCAGGAAACACACGACACACACAGTTTGAAGGCTCTCCCAGGATTGTCGTTCCCACTTTAATGGGTTTTCTGGCTAAAGCCGGAACTACGAACTGTTACGGGGTTGGAGCCTGAATAATTTCCAAGACCTCCCCTGAGGTGGCATCTAAGCGGGCTGTAAAGGAGTTCCCAGATTGTTCGGCGAAGAGGGAGATAAACCACTCAATTCGGCCGTTTCCATTATCTGTCGTCAAGGTCATAATCAAGGTAGCAGCACTCTCCTGGCGCATAAACGCCTCGCCACCTTGTTGTAACATAATAACAATCGCTTCTGGGCTGTTGATTTTCCAGCCAGAAACCTCCAAAGGAGCTAACGGGTTTTGTGAACGGCCGTCATTGAGCAAGTTTGCTTGATTGTTGACCACATCAATCGTGGCAACGGCCGTTTGCCCCGGCGAATAAAAGGTAAAATTCCACGCCCCTGTCCCGGTTTGCAGTTGTGCCAGGCTGGCTTGTGACACCGTGCTAGAGGCTTGATACAGTTTTGCATCCGCCTGCCACCCCTGGGCCACCTGCTGGGCAAAGGTAGAAGCCACCAGGGCTGTGGTATCCAATGTGGGTAAAGTGACAATCGCTTGTGTGGTGACGGCCGGGGGCGCACTGTTATCGGGGCGCAACCACAAAACGGCCGCCATACCCGCCACAATCACCAACAAAACAACCAGTAAACCACCTAAAAACCATTCAGTTCGTGTCATAACTTGTGTTAATGCCGGATAACAGGTAAATAAAGCGCACAAATCAACGTGCCACGCATGTGATAAATCTGATTGGTGCTACCATCAAACAGTTCATAGGTCATTTGAATCCAACAGTTTTGAATATCAATGCTGGGGTTTTTTGACCGCATCGTCGGACTGGTGGCATCGTCGCGTCCACCCTGCGCCCAACCATCCTGGCTGTTAATGCCGTGAATCACCTCATTACCTTGTGATTGATCGGGGGGGGCGCCATGAAAATAGATAAAAGTGTTGTTCCCAGTGCGCTGCTGCGCCATGTCTGGTACCACAAAGAAGGGGTCTTTGTTGTTTACGCTTACAAATTCACCCGAAATAATTTGTGGAATACTCCAATTGGCTACGTCGGTGCAGTTGTTGGAACAACTGGTGTGATAGATATTTTGTAGATCGGGGTCTGGTTCTACCTGCGTCAGCAAATTGGTGTAGGCCACTTGCGCTCCCCCCCCACGCAACACGATGGTGGGTTGTTTGCTGAATCGTTCATTCCCATCGTTGGAGATGCGAATGGGGGTACTCCAGACCATGGTGTTGCCATCGAAACTGCCCTGAGCATAAACAATGTCTGTTTTGCCGCCACCTGTCGGGGCATCTTCTTCCCAGACGATATGCACAATGCCACCACGAGCGACCACATCGGGTAAACGGCCGTCTACCTGCGAACCAGGATTCACTGTTGTCACCAACCAGGTTTGCCCGTTATCAATCGAACGAGCGTGCCGGATGAGGGTTGGGAAATCTTGCGCCCATACCACATGCAGTTCACTCCGGTTAGTAGCAATTTCGGGGTCTAACATCGGAAACCCAGGAGCGGCCGTCTGGCTGATAATAACCGGGGCGGCAAAACTGCTCCCCGTTTTGCCCGCTACCAGCAGATTTTGATTACCGTCATTTAATGCTTCGACCCAAACTGCATAGGGCGTGTTGTTGTTAAATTCGGCCGTTACCTGAACCGAATTAAGGCCAGAACTGGTATAAACGGCGGCTGGTGTTGACCAGCTAATCCCATTATCGGTTGAAATGCTGTAATACGGATCATTGTCCGTCACATTGGTGATTTGTTTGGTGTAAACCGTAATAATTTGTGAGCCATTCCCCGAATAACGGGTTGTTGGCCCCAAAGCCCCGTTGGGCGAGTTTTCAGAAACTATCTGCCCCGGTGGTAAACTTTGCCAAACAGGGGCATGAACTGGCCCACCCGATTCGGCCGCCACCAAACGGGATAACCACACCATTCCCCCCACCATTGTGAACAACACCCACACCATTCGTTTCATGCAATCCCTCCTGTAGAAAAACGTTATGGATAAGGACAACCCGTTGCACTTTGCATCATATAAGCATTAGCCGTCAAATTAGGCGGGGTAATACCAGGGCGTGACCCTACAAAGTCAAAATCACCCGCCACATCCAGACAAGCTACCACTGTTAACAATCCTACATTTGAAGGGGCACTACTAAAAGAGTAGAAACCATTTTCGTCTGATTGAGTCACACCCTCAATGCCACCATCCGATGCCCGCACCAACCAGACGGCAGCGCGGTTTTGTGGCACCCAACTACTGCCAATAAAACTGCGTATCACCCCACTCACCGTTTGATCTCCACCCGGTGTAACGGATGGTGTGGGTGTATTGGCTGGTGTAACGCTCACAGGCAGCCCACTAGAGATGTTGTTGTCCTCCAGAATCTCTGGTGCTGTTCGCAGCGAATCTACCATGCCATAGGCCAGGTTGGGTGAAGTGTGGTCAAAACCAATAGGAGAGGTAATGGTAATCACCTGGCTGGCCCCACCTGCCAGTGAACCAACAGCGATGTACCCAGAACTAAACTCAATCGGAATGTGATCCGTGTAAACCACAGTGGGATCGAAGAAGATGTCCACAAAGAACTGGCTGCTCACATCCACTTGCCCTGTATTGGTGATGGCAACCTGTATTTGTACGGGTTGATACGCCACAATGGGCGGGGTGCTAACCAAAACAGGTTGACCCACAATCACCAGGTCGGCCGGGGCAGGGGTGGGGGTAGAAGTGGCTCCAGCTGGTGTCGGTGTTATATTGATGCAAGGCACCGTAAAAGTTTTGATGCTAGATGGTTCTCCAGGTGCCGAAGCCATCACCGTATACGTTTGTCCGTTTACCACCGGCAGATTTGGCCAGGTCTTAATGATGGTGCCATCATGTGGCGCGGAAATTTGCTCCCGTAAACTGCCATTCCAGAACAAACTAATGGTTTTGTTTGTTGGCCAGTTCGCCCCTGCGATATTGACGGTGGTTGTTGGCTCAAAACCACAGGTGGGGTTGATCACAATAAAGGGTGAACTGGGGGTGGGGGTAGCTGTATCCACCGGCAACGGTGTGGCTGATGGGGTAGGGGTGGGGGTGAAGGAGGGTGTTGGGGTGGGGGTGCTGGTACCTTGTTGTACCACTTCCACATCCGTTGACCCGTCATCATGAACGGCCAGAATGGTGTGCCCGGCAATTAAAGGTGGGTTGAGTCCATTAGCACTGCCAATACCTGGGCAGGCCAGCGGTTCCCCAGTATTGGCAAACATAAAAGCTGTGCCTAAATTAATCGGGTTATTGGCATCGGTAATATCTATGAATGAAACGAAGTAAAGTGGATCGTCTCGATAGGTGCCGGTTACATTGGCAAAGGTTGTGTCTGCCACCAGCGCGCCGCGAAATTGCACCGGGCAGGCGGGGATGGGGGGCGTGAGAGAAGCCGTAGGAGTGGCGGTGGAGGTGGGGGTGTCGCCGGGTGTTTCGGTGGGGGTAACGGAGGGTGTCACCCCTGGTGTTGGTAATGGCGGAATCGCAGGCGGAGCACCTGCGCTTTGCCCTGTGCCACCCAGGCTGCCAAAGGGTTCGTTGTTTAATACACTTTGCCCAAATACGGGAATGGATTCCAAAATGGGGCGGAAAAGCGGGGTAATGATGGGCACCCGGTAAATGACACGCACGACCACTGGTTGGTTAGGTACGCCAGCGTAATCTGGCTGTACCTGGAGGTATTCATTTACCCCCCAGACTTCGATAATGTAGTAGTTGTCATCTTCAAAGGTGCCGGATTCCTCGTTTAGGGGCAAACCGCTGAGAGAAGTGTGGGTAACACCAATGATGGAGGCAACTCGTTTGTCCAGGTCACATTTATCACTAAATTTAGGGAGAGCTTCAATCGGGCAATTTACCTCTTCTTGACCTGTGATGGCATAACGCACTCCTTCACGGGAGGCGTTTTGCACGGTGATCCAGGCCCACAGGATGCGGCTGGCTTCCACGATGAGGAAGATGATCATCAGCAGCACAGTGGCAATGAGGGCAAACTCAACCAGTGCCTGGCCTAGTGAACGGTGGTGTTTTTTCTGAGACATAATTCACCCATGAGATCAATCGAATAAATGTGATGAGTAGAAGTTAGAAGTTTTGTGTCTGTTGTGTCTTTGCAAGACGGCATTATAACATAACCTGCCAGGGGCAGGGTGTTAGGGAATTATTCCTACTCTTGATGTATACTGGGTTCAGTATAATAGGGGAGTGCCAATTAACTGTTGATCGAGCGTTGATCGAGCGTTGATCTGGAAAATGAGGGTATGACGAAGGTACTAAAGATGTCCCTGATGGGGCAGTTGCAATTGAGTTTGGATGAACGGCCGTTAACAGAGCTAGTTTCTGGCAAAGCGCAGGCGTTGTTGTGTTATCTGGCTGTAGACGGCCGTTCCCATTCACGACAAACTTTGTCCGGGTTGTTGTGGGGGGAGTTGCCGGAGGAAGATGCACGGCGCAATTTGCGTGGGGTGTTGATGAAATTGCGGGAACTGTTGCACCCCCATTTGCACATCACCCACCAGGCCATTGCTTTTAACAACCATAGCTTGCACTGGTTAGATGTGACCACCTTTCGGGCGCAAACCAACCATCGGCCGGGCAGTTTACCCACCCTGACCCAGTTGCGAGAGGCAGTGGCCCTGTATCGTGGGGAGTTTTTGGAAGACTTTTATGTGCGCCAGGCCCCGTTGTTTGAGGAGTGGGTGGTGCGATTGCGCCGCGAACTGCACGAAGTGGCTTTGCAGGCGTGCCACCAGTTGACGGTGGTTTATTCGCAGCAGGGAGAAGACACCCTGGGGATGGAGTATGCCCGACGGCTGTTGGAAATTGACCCGTTGTATGAGGAGGGGCATCGGCAGTTGATGTGGCTGCTGGCGCAGAGTGGCAACCGGAGCAGCGCGTTGGGGCAGTATGAGCTGTGCCGCGAGTTATTGCTGACGGAGTTGGCGGTGCAGCCAGCTAGCGAAACGGTCAGTTTGTATGAGCAGATTCGAGACGGGAAAGTGCCCCCACGAGAACCAACGCGCAAAATTGTGGTGGGGAAGGGCAGTGAACGAGTGTTGGAGCCGCCAGAAACGGCCGTTTCCCCCTCCTATGACGAACCCCCTTCCTTTATCGTTGGGCCACCCATTGTACATCCAGCCCGGTTTTTCGGCCGGGAACGGGAATTAAAACGGCTCTTTGGCCTGTTGCGCCAGGTGCCGTTACAAAATTCTGCCATCATTGGCCCACGGCGCAGCGGCAAAACCTCCCTGTTGCACTACCTGAAAACCATCACTACCGCCCCTGCTCACCAGTTACGCCCCCAGCAAAAAACAGATTGGTTGCCAGCAAACGGCCGTTATCGCTGGGTATTTGTAGATTTTCAAGACCCGCGCCTGGGAGGCAGCGAAGGGCTGCTGCGTTATTTGTTATCTCAACTGGGGCTGCCAGTTCCTCCCACCTGCACCCTGGATTATTTCCTGGATGTGGTAAGTGATTCCCTCAATCGGCCGACTGTCATTTTGTTTGATGAAATTGGGGTGGCTTTGCAGCGGTACCCAGAACTGGATGACACCTTTTGGGAAAGTTTGCGCTCCTTAGCCACCAACCAGGTAGGGGGAAATTTGGCCTTTGTGCTGGCAGGCAGCGAATCCCCCGAACAACTGGCTTCACATCGCGGTTTTGGCTCGCCGTTTTTTAACATTTTTGGTTACACCGCTACCCTGGGGCCATTGAGTGAAACTGAAGCCCATGACTTGATAACCAGTTCACCCATCCCGTTTGCCCCAGAAGATGTGGCATGGATGATCGCGGAAAGCGGCCGTTGGCCGATGTTATTACAAATTCTTTGCCGCGAACGCCTGCTGTCCCTGGAAGATGGTGAAACTGGCCCTGTGTGGCGGTCGGATGCCTTGCAACAGATGATGCCCTTTAAGCGAGGGTTTACGGAATGAGATTGGAGATGGGAGATTACAGATTGTGAAAAATCTGTAATCTCCCATCTCTATTCCCCCCCTATGAAAGACGACGGTTTCCTCTTGCGCCGGGTGTACACCGATGCCCCAATTTTACAAACCGGGCTGTTTATGGGCAGTTTTCGGTTGCTGTTTTGGCTGTTTTTCCACCCCTCGGCCTGGTGCAACCATTTAGCCCGTGTGGATGACAGTCTGCGCCCTGATTTTTGTCTGGCAGAATTGGGGCTAAAACAGTGGCGCAGCACTGCGTTTTGGCGGCTGCTGCTAATGTTGTATCTGGCCTGGCCGTTGTTGGTGGCGATGGGGGTGGCAATTGGTTTGTGGCTGCTGGCGGCCCCGCCGGAAAGTTTGCTGGTGGGGGTGATTTTGGGGGTAGCGGCAGGCATTTTGACCAGTGTGGCGGTGAGTGTGGCGGGCAGTGTGGCGATTGGAACGGCCGTTGGTATGGCCGTTGGTATGGTGGTGGGGGTAGGCAGCCTGGTCTTCACCACTGCCAGCAGCCTGAGTTTCCCCAGTGCCGCCCTTTCTCTGGATACACGCATCGGCAGCTTCATTGGGTTAGCCAGTGGGTTATCCGGTGGCCTGTCCTACGGGATCACCAGTGGTTTAACCCGCAGCAAAACGGCCGTTGCCGATAGCTCCCTCACCCGACAACTGAGTGGAGCCATTGTGGGCATCTTGATTGGTGGGTTGGCGGGCTGGCTGGTGGGATTGGTAACAGAAAATTGGGCCGCCGGGTTGGTAGTAGGGCTGCCTTTTGGCCTGGCAGTGGGCTGGCGCACCAATCAGCCCTGGCGCGGGGTGATGGGGGGATTGGCGGTGGGGTTGGCGGGCAGCCTGGCTACCGTATTGGCCCAAGAAGGAGCCGCCGGGTTGCTGGGTGGTGTGGCCTTTGTGGCCCTGGTCTCTTCTCTGTTTGCCCTGCCCTATGTGTTGGCGGAGCGTGTGGCTGGCCCCTGGGCGGGGGCATTGGCGGGGGCGTTGGGGAGTGGCGGGGGCTTTTTTCTCTTTGTCACCACCACCGAATCAGTCCGCCCCTTGCTGCTGTTTAGTCTGTTGGGCATTTTGTTGGGCTTGACATTGGCCTGGTGGCGACCCGTGGTGACGTACCCTTTTTTGGCTGCCTGGAACATTTTGTTGCTGCGCCTGGACGAACGGCGATTGGTGAACGGCCGTTTTTCCCTGTTACCCTGGCACTCTGCCTTTTGGGACGAGTTACAACGCCTGCCCTTGTTGGGGTTGGAAGACCACTTGTTGCTGCTGCTAACCCATCAACCGACAGCTGGGGAGGCGGCCATAGATTATTTAAGTAGCAGCCAGCAACGATGGGCGGCTCAGGCGGCGCAGATTGAACTGGATGCGCGGCGGTTAGAGCAGTGTGTCACGGTAACGGCCGTTGGTGAAGCCCACACCACATTGGCGGCGGGTGAACTGGCTGGCCCAGCCAGCGCACTGCTCCGCAGTTTTAGCCGCATTAGCCAGGATGTGAACGCGGCCTTGCGCCAGGAAAGTGCCTATAACCAGCGACTAGCCTTGCACACGGTGGAAGACCGACTAGATGGTTTGTTGCGCGAATTGACCCGCAGCAACGAGCCGTATGCGGCCCGTTTTCGCCCGATTGCGGCTGAGTGGCGGCAACTGGTGGCGGCGCAAAATCAGACATTGGCCGAGGAAGCAGAGCTGCGCCAGGAGATTGACAGCCCTTACATCATTGGTGTTCCTCTGACCGAACAGCAGCAGATTTTTGTTGGGCGCACCGAGATTAGTGCCCGTATTGAGCAGCTACTTCTGGATCGTCGTCAGCCACCCTTGTTGTTATATGGGCAGCGTCGGGTGGGCAAAACGTCGCTGCTTAATAACCTGGGGCGATTGTTGCCCAGCACTATTTTGCCGTTATTTGTGGATTTACAGGGGCCTGCGTCGCGGGCAGCCGACGAGGTGGGGTTTTTGTATAACCTGGGGCGAGGGATGAGCCAGTCGGCGGCACGGCGTAACTTGCTTTTGCCGGTGCTGGAGCGCGAAACCTTGACGGCCGATCCGTTCACCCGGTTTGAGGAGTGGTTGGATGAAGTGGAGGCAACGCTGGTCGGGCAGATGGTTTTGTTGATGCTGGACGAGTTTGAAGTGTTGGCGGGGGCGTTGGCGAAGGGAAAATTTGAAGAAACGGCCGTTTTGGGTATGTTGCGCCACCTCATTCAACACCGCCCCCGCTTCAAAGTGTTGCTTTCTGGTTCTCATACCCTGGACGAGTTTGAACGGTGGGCCAGTTACCTGATCAACGTGCAACTGGTTCACATTGGCTATTTGAGCGAAGCCGAAGCGCAGCAGTTGATTGAACAGCCGGTACGGGATTTTGCCCTGCGGTATGAACCCGCAGCGATGCGACGAGTGTTCGCGCTGACACGGGGGCATCCCTTCCTGGTGCAACTGCTATGTGCCGAGTTGGTAGCCCTAAAAAATGAACAACCCCCAACGGTACGCCGATTGGCCCAAGTGGCAGATGTGGAAACGGCCGTTCCCCTGGCCTTGACACATGGCAGCTTTTTCTTTGCCGACATTAAACAAAATCAGGTCAACCTGGCAGAGTCGGAACTGCTGCGCCTGTTGGCGGCTCATGGGGAGGGGGTGGTGGTGCCCCGCCAGGTATTAGTGGCCTTTTTCCCCAGCCTCTTAACCTTAGAACAAGCCCTCACCCGGCTGCAAAACCAGGAGTTGATTGAGAGCCTGGACGGAGGGTATCGTTTCCAGGTGGAGTTGGTGCGGCGTTGGTTTGAACAGCGAGGGTAACTGGTTAACTGGTTGAATTTTCCCGAAACGTTTTTTTTGCGGTAACATCGGTAGCCATTCACCGCAAGGTTATCGTGAAAAAATGGAACAATAGACATTATTGGAATTGTAACTGTTCGGCCTCTCTGGGATTTAACGGCAAAGGACGCAAAGAACGTAAAGGTTTTCTCTTTTCTTTGCGTCCTTTGCGGTGAATAGTTACTTTAATTTACTCACGCAGGAGGCATGATTGACACACTCTCACCCTACCTTTAACTGGCGCGAAGTGGCGCGGCTGGCTCTTTGTTCTCGTATCATGGATGAAATGGAGGAGAATGAACTGACACCCCAGGGGTTAGTGACTTACCAGTTTTCGGCACGAGGGCATGAACTAGGGCAACTGTTGTTGAGTCAGATGTTAACCTACCCGTTTGATGCGGCCGGGGCCTATTACCGTTCACGGCCGTTTCTCTTTGGCTGTGGTTTGACATTAGAAGAAGCCCTGGCCTCGGATATGGCCCGGCCGGGAAGTGTTAGCGGTGGACGGGATGTGGGGGTGGTGTTTAATATGCCCCGGCGCGGCCATGCTCTTATCTTGCCGATGGCGGGGGATGTGGGTTCCCAATTCACTCCGGCCGCAGGTTGGGCACAGGCTATTCGTTACCGTGTTGAACAGTTGGGGGAAACTCATCTGGATGGCAGTATGGCAATTGTTTTTGGTGGGGATGGGGCGGTGGCAACCAACGGTTTTTGGTCTGCTTTGACCATTGCCACCACCTTGCAATTGCCTATGTTGTTTGTGGTGGAGGATAACGGGTATGCGATTTCGGTGAAAGGCCCGGCACAAACCCCTGGCAGTAATATCGCTAAAAATCTGGCCTCGTTTTCGGGGTTGACCATTTGGGATGGGAGCGGTACTCAACCGGTTGAAACGGCCGATCTGGTTTGGACGGCCGTTCATCATGTTCGTTCGGGGGCCGGGCCGGGGCTGTTGCGCCTCACGGTTCCCCGACTTTCGGGCCACTCCAGCGTAGATAACCAGGCGTATAAGAGCAAGGAAGAAACGGCCGAAGAGTGGCTACGCGACCCGATTCCAGCTTTGCGTCGTTATCTGGTGCCGGAACAGATGAGTGAAGCAGAGTGGGAGGGTATGGTGGTGGAGGCTAAAACGGCCGTTCATGCTGCCCGTGATGCTGCTCTGGCTGAATCCCACCCCGACCCTGATACGGTTACGACCTGGGCATTTTCGGACGCAGCCAAACCGCAAGAGGTGGGGGGATTGTTGCCAGAAGGGGTTTATTTACCCAGCGGATCGGCCGTGCCCCATGTCACCGACCCCCGACGTATCAATATGATTGAGGCCATTCGCCGCACGCTGGATGTGGAGTTGGAACTGAATACCCGCTGCCTGGTTTTTGGCGAAGATGTGGGGGCAAAAGGGGGGGTTCATGCGGCTACCCTGGGATTGCAGCACAAATTTGGGGCGGGGCGGGTGTTTGATACCAGTTTGTCGGAGGAAGGGATTATCGGCCGTTCGGTGGGCATGGCGATTGCCGGGTTGATGCCGGTGCCAGAAATTCAATTTCGTAAATATGCCGACCCGGCAACGGAACAACTCAATAACTGTGGTACGGTTCGCTGGCGTACAAACGGCCGTTTTGCGGCTCCGTTGGTGGTGCGTATTCCGGGTGGGTATCGCAAAATTGGGGATCCCTGGCACAGTGTTACCAGTGAAGTCATTTTTGCCCATGCTCCCGGCTGGCTGTTGGCTGTGCCTTCAAACGCCGAGGATACGGTTGGGCTGTTACGAACGGCGTTGCGTGGCAATGATCCAGTCATCTTTTTTGAACACCGGGCCATGTTGGACGCGGCTTGGGCCAGACGGCCGTATCCGGGGGATGATTATCTATTGCCATTTGGACAGGCGAAGGTGGTGATGGAGGGTAAGGATTTGACGGTTGTGACCTGGGGGGCGATGGTGGAACGGTGTGAATTGGCGGCTCAACAGGTGGCGGCCAGCATAGAGATTATAGATTTACGCACGTTAGTCCCGTGGGATAAAACGGCCGTTTTGGCTTCTGTTCGCAAAACCTCCCGATGTCTTGTGGTGCATGAAGACATTGGCCTGGGTGGTTTTGGGGCAGAAATTGCCGCCACTTTGGTGGCTGAAGCCTTTTTAGACCTGGATGCTCCCATTGAACGGGTCACAGCACCGGCCGTGCCCGTCCCCTTTAGCACCACCTTAATGGAAGGGGTTGTGCCAACTGTGGCGTTAATCCGTCAGCGAATGGAAAACATCCTGGCTTTCTAAAGATCAAAAGACCAATCAAGCTGTGCTTACAGAGGGTATAAACTGACATTGTCGGAGAGATTGGAGATTAGAGATTGGCCAACCTCCAATCTCTAATCTCTAATCTCGAATCTCCTCTGTTTCCACACGATAGCCTGCACGAGTGAGAGCGTCAAACAAAAAGCGTTCCAACTGGAACGCTTT
>CAZPEJ010000077.1:0-12536 GCA_964585465.1 uncultured Ardenticatenaceae bacterium | reverse complement strand
GGTGAGACACCTTGCCGAAACTACGTAAAACCTCTTTCTCATTCAAAACCAAAAAATCATCTAGTTTTTTCACCCAATCCGCCATATACATTGGTTTTTGCTCAATACTTCGGTGAATAGTTACTCTCCATATATCTTCCTTATGGGGTTGGTTGTCTATAGGATTGATTTACTGAAACGATGTATTGTGTCAATATGGAACGGCGTTTTCTAGCCCGTTTAGCTGTTTCTAGCAGTTCCTGAACTGTATCTATTAACTCATCTACAGTTTCAGGGGTAAAAGAGGCTTCTCCATCTTCCGGGCAAACCCAGGCATATACATCAGGCACTTTTATGGTAATGCCTTCATCGCTGTACTCAAAGATCGTTGGTCGCCACTCTTTTGGCAGCCGATGTTCACCACAAGTAGGTATAGGTGTTGTTGTCATTCGTTATTTCCTTTTTTGTTTGCGCCGCCGAAATGGTGGAGATTCCCATTGACGCTCATCAGGAATATAAGCTGTTACAAACTCAACAAAAACCGGATCGCTATATTCACACACAATATGCAGATAAATCCTTGAACTTTGTGCAAAGGCAACAGATCCACATATCAATACCCTTTTATCATCAGGGTACTCTTCAATAATCTTCCCTAGTAAAACAGCCTCAACCATATGTTTGCGTGCAAAACCTTCTTTTAAGGCATGTTGCACAGCATGGCTTTTAATCAGGTAATTGCCTGCCTTAACTCGTGTAATAATCTTCTCAATATCCACAACAGCCCCAATTATCTACTATAAACTACCTTTAACCATTCTAAACGACTCCAACCTGGATATTCCAGGAGCAACCAAAAGGCGACAACTATGTTTTCCCACCATTATTTGATTTTTCCCACACGCGCAGGCCGTAGCGGCTGAGGTAGGTGGGGATGTTTTTGAACAGGGGGTTTTCTTGTTCAATTTCGCGGATCATGGCCCGTTTGCCGCTGGAGGTGTGGCCGCACAGCAGGGTGACGGAGCCACCTTCGCCGCCTGCGCCATTCACCTTCCAACCCAGTGCGCCGTGTGCCTGGGCGATGTCTATGACGCGTTGGGCATCCTGGCTGACCAGGTAGCTGTTGAGGGTGCGTTGGGCTTCGGTGTTTTGGCTCATGGCACGGCCCAGGCTGGTGAAGTCACCTGCATAAAGGGCATCGCGGGAAAATTCGGCCGTTTTCCGCAACGCATCCAACTGTGGCGCAGATGGCCCGGCATGTTCCAATTCCCGAATTACCTTCTCATGTACCTGGGAAGAACTGTGCGATTTACCCAGGTACACCAGCACCAGCCGCCGCTCTAACTCCCACCAGATGTCATTGGGGACATAAATTTGGGAAACCGAGGCGTGGGGGTATTGGTACATCTCGATGTAGTTGATGCCGCCGTAGGCCGAACACAACTGGTCTTGAATGCCACACTGCTGTTTGAGCAGCTCGGTTTCTACCCGTTGCGCGGTCAGGGCGACTTCGTGGGGGGTGAGGCGGCCGGGGGTCAAATGGTCTAATGCACCGATGAGGGCGACGGTAACGGCCGCTGATGTGCCAGTAGAGGCCCCGGCCGGAGCTTCGGAAAAGATGGAGGTTTGAATCGCATACGCTGGTGGTACGTGCATCATTTCGATGGCGGCTTCTAGCAAGGGGTGGCGGTCCCAACGGCCGTTTTCCGGTTGTGGGGTGTATCGTTCGCCAAAGTTCTCGGCAAAAATGGTGATGCGCTCGCGGCTGCCATCGTTGGGGTACACCGCCAGTTGCACCTCGGCATAGGGGTAGACCCCAATGTTAAAAATTTTGCCATGTCCGGCAAACCAGGTATCTGTCCAGCCGCCGTTATCACAAATGCGGATGGGGGCGGCGGCGTTGATGAGGCGAAGGGGAGTGACCATAAGTAAAATTGTGAATAGTGAATGATGAATGGTGAATGGTGAATGGGGATGTTCATTCACCATTCACTATTCACAATTCACCATTAACCATTATCTCCAATTCATATGTCCGGTTTTCCCCTGGTTGCAACATCACCAACGTGCCGCGTTCCCGTTCGGCGGCGCGGCCCTCTACATGGCAGTTGGCGGGTTCGATGCCCAGCACATGTTCGCCTGCGCCGGGCATTTTCCATTGCACCAGGCGGGGTAGTTGTGTGGTTGACCAGGAGAGGGTGAGGGAAATCGGCCGTTTCCCACTCACAGTCGGAAAGTTGGGGGTGTGAATAACGGCCGAAACCCGCCCCGTTGGCATCCCCAGGTGGTAGTACACGCGTTCCTGGTAGCCCGGCTGGGGCAGTTGCCAGGTGTTGTATCCTTCAACAGGTGTTTCTGGTTCGCGGGGAACAACCTGGGTTGAAGGGAAGGTGATGGTGGTTTCGGGTTGCAGCAGGGGAAAACCAAAGTTGAAGTGGTACAAAATCATGTGCGGGCAGGGGGCAAATCCCACATTTTCCACCACATCCTTGAGATAAATGCGGTTTTCCCCCAGGCGGCTGCGGATTTCGCGGTTCAGGCGCAGATGTTCACCAAAGATGCGGGTTTCTTCCATTGTGCCAGCTACCCGCATTTCGTACTCATCTCCCAGCCAATACCCTTCGGCGGCAATGTGGCGGGCGGGCAGGTGATGAATTCGGCCGTGAATGCCTTCCCCCTCGCCCGGCGCGCCCACGTAGGTGAGGCCACAGGTCATCAGCAGCCCACCAACGGCCGATCTCAACCAACCGATGCCTTCTGGCTCAAAAAAGGCCGGGTGAACATCTCCATTAGCCGATTGCCAGCTCAGTGGCACATCGCCCAAGGTGGCCAGGGAAATATCCAACCCCCGCGAAGGGGAAACCACATACCGCAGCCCGGCCCCGGTTCGCACCTCAATTTGTGCTACGCCTGCCTCTGGCCCCTCTGCCAGTGTGAACTGGCGCAGCCCGCCAATCTGCTCCAGGCGGCCTGTGTGGGCTTCTATTTGGCGACGAGTGTAGTGGCGGTTGTATAGTTGCATAGTGAATAGTGGACAGTGAACAGTGAACAGTGGACAGTGGACAGTGGACAGTGGATAGTGAACGGTGAACAGTGGACTGTTTACTGTTCACTGTTTACTAACTTTCCGCCACTTCCGGTATCCGCTTAATACGTGGGTCGGTGAAAATATCAAACTCGTCCCGGCTGGTGCTGGAAAATTCGGAGACGATGGCCCCTTCGCCTGCTGCCTGGAACCAGTGCAGGGTGTTGGGTGGGATGGTGTATTGCTGGCCGGGGGTTAGCTCAACTTCGTGAAAAACGGTGTAATATGCCTCGCTGCCAGATGGCACAGTGGCTTGCAGGGGGCTGGTTAGTTGCCCCTCCACATATAACCACACCTTGCCCCAGCGACATCGGAAGGTTTCCATTTTGCCGGGGTCGCTGCCAACGGGTGGGTGGCGGTGTTCGGGGCAGGTTTGGCCGGGAAACAACACCAGTTCTTTGGCGCAGTAGCGGTCTGTATTGACATAAACCACCAGTTCCAAGCCAGTACGCTCCAATTCCCCCAGGCCAAACTCGGCGATTTCAATGTTTTCGCGTTCGGCGGGGGTGAGGCAGATACCCACTTGCTCTAACAGGTGGGCGGCTTTGGTTTGGGCAATTTTTACCTGGTTTTGTGTGATCATAGGGTTTTCCTGGGAGGTTGTTCGTTATTCGATGGGGAGATTAGAGATTGGAGATTAGAGATTGGAGATTGGCAACTGCTGAATCTCTGATCTCCAATCTCGATAAGTTTATGTGTGTTGTAAATGGAGTAACTCGGTGGGGGTGTTGATATTGGCAAAGGAACGGCCGTTTTCATCATACTGTTTAATTTCCTCTGGCTCTACAAACCGGACAGAAACGTGGCCGAAAAAGCTGGTAATTTTGAGCCGTCCGGCTTTGATATTTTCTTCAATGGCGGGTAGGCAATTTTTGTGGTAAACCGCGTGTAACGGTTCGGGATACTGTTCCCAACGAGGCACCACAATATCGGCCGTTTGCCGCAAATTGAGTAAATGTTGCAGAAACGGCCGATTCAGCCAGGGCATATCACAGGCAACCACCAGCGTGTGGGGGTGGGCTGCTGCATGAATCGCGGTGAAAATACCCCCCAACGAGCCATGATCCGGGTAAACATCTCCCACCATCGGCAGATTTAAGTGAGCGTAAACATCGGGTTTGTTGGTAACTAACAAGGTTTCATCCCCCAGGCCAGCCACACAACTTTTGACAATTTCAATTAACGGCCGTCCCTGGAACAATACAAACGACTTATCTTGCCCCATGCGGCTGCTGCGGCCACCCGCCAGAATGGCTACCGTTACCGGACTCTCTTGATTCATGGCTCACGCTTCTCCACAGTCAACAAGGGCAACCAAATCGTAAAGGTAGAACCGGAAAAACCATCACTTTTTACCTCAATCGTGCCATGATGCCGATGGACAATTTCCTGACAAATTGCCAGACCCAGCCCGGTGCCCGGAATGTTAGATTGCCCGACTTTGTGCCCCCGGTAGAAACGGCGAAACAGATGGGGCATGTCTACCAAATCAATCCCTGTACCGCTATCTTGAACTGTTAAAACCAGCTGATGAGTGGCTAAATCAACCTGCGTCATCACCTGGACACTGCCTTGAGGGGTGTAATAAATTGCGTTTTTGACCAGATTGGTTAACGCTTTGACCAATAATACCTCATCCCCCAAAATTTGGGGTAAAGGTTCTGTCAATTGAGATTGCAAGCGCAACCCGGCCGCCGATGCCTGGAATTGGAACATTTCTACCACTTGTTGCACCACATTGTTTACATCAGTCGGTTTGAAGTTAAATGGCTCGCGGGTTAGCTCCAAACGGGAAAGGTCGAGAATATCTTCTATTAGCAGTTTCAACCGATCCACCTGTAGCCGCAAAATTTGTAAATAATGCCCTTGCCGTTCTACCTTTCCATGTCGCAGTAAGTCCAAATAGAGGCTAACTGTTGTCACCGGGGTGCGTAGTTCGTGCGACATATCCAAGATGAATTTGTTTTTTAACAGGTCTAATTCGTGCAACTGTTCGTTGAGGACGACCAGACGGGAATTATTTTGAGTGAGTTTTGTTTCTAGCTCTATCAGGTGGGATTGTAGATGGTCGGTTTGTTGTGTGCTTAAAATAATTTGGGCGGTCAGGGTGGCCAGGGTGGTGAGGATTTGAAGCTCTTTTTCGGTAAAAACGCGGTCTTCGTCGTCGGAAACGTTTAAGACCCCTAAAAATTGTCCTTGCCACTGAACGGGGATTCCGGCCACAACTTTTTGGCAAAACGGCAAAACCCGATTGCTCCAGTTGCGGTAATCCGCCACAACCAGGGGGGTGCCCTGTTCCCACACAGTACCAGATACACCTTGCCCCCGTTTTAATTTGATGCCTGCCGGAGGAACGTTGCGGCCGGTGGGTAATGTCCATTCCAGGGTGTCATCTTCGGCGCGGTAGAGAAATAATCCACCGGAGGAGGCGTTTACCAGTTGTAAGGATTGGGTGACCACAAAATGAATGGTGGCTTGAAAACCCAACGCTGTTGTCAAATGGGATGACATGTGACAAATCACCTCCACCTGGTCAGACAAAACGGTAAAAGACCTGATTGCTCAAGAATCGGCCGTTTTGGGTTAGTTTCAGGTGGCTATTTTCTACAGCCACTAACCCCCAATCGGTCAATTGTTCCACTACCCCAGGGTATACTGTGTCAAAGGATTCACCAAATTTGTTGGTAAATGTTATTAAGTCTAACCCTTCTTGCAGCAGGCGCAACTGGGTAATGACTGTATCGGACATGGCTTCCGAACGGCCGATTGGGTGTTTTTCGGCGATGGCTGACGACAGGGGGTAGGGCTGGGGTTGGGGGTTTTGCATCCGGCGGATGTAAACCCTGGGTTGTTTGACCACTTCGTACCGATACCCGGCCGCATGACCGTGTGCCCCGGCCCCGAACCCTAAATACTCCCCGTTGCGCCAGTAGGTGAGGTTGTGCTGGCATTCGTGCCCCGGCAAGGCCCAATTAGAAATTTCGTATTGCTGCAAACCGGCGGCGGCCATCTGTTCCCCGGCCCGTTCATATTGGTCGGCAGCCAGGTCGGGGTCTGGGGGTTGGATTCGGCCGTTTCTCAGCCACCGTTCCATTGGGGTTCCCGGCTCAATGGTCAGGCAGTAGAGGCTGATATGGGTGGGTTGCAGGCTCAGGGCTGCTTGCAAACTTGTTTCCCAGGAGGCCAATGTTTGTCCTGGCACACCGTAGATTAAATCCAGATTCAGATTGGCAAAACCGGCCGTGCGGGCCAGGTGAACTGCCTCGATGACGGTGGCAAAATTGTGTTCTCGTTCTAACAAAACCAACTCCGAGGCTACTGCGCTTTGCACCCCAAAACTGAGGCGATTTACTCCCAGGGCACGAAGGGCTGCCAGGTAAGCAGCGTCTACGGTGCCAGGGTTAGCTTCCAGGGTGATTTCCGCAGTGGGGGATAGGGTGAAGTGCTGGCGAACGGCCGTTAAAATCCATTCCAACGTGTGCGAGGGCATCAACGACGGGGTGCCACCGCCAAAAAAAATAGTATGGGCAGGACGACGCTCTGCCCCAGCCACTTGTTTGATCTCCTGTACCAACGCCTGGGCATATGCCTCGTGCAATTCAAATAAACTGGTGTAGGTATTAAAGTCGCAATAGGCACAACGGTGGCGGCAAAAGGGGATATGCAGGTACAAACTGAGGCTGTTCATGGGAGAGGGTAAAAGAAAGGTTTTCTGAATAAATGCACTATTTCCTAAAATTCTCTTGTCTACCAGAGAAGCATACCGTATCATAACCATAAATTCAATGTAAGTGAGCGTCCAGAAATTAGTTTGTCGTAACGACTTTAATTGTTTAGATCGCTGAAGTGGTTACGACGAACAAAAACGGGAAGTTAATTTTAGACGCTCACGAAGAATGCGGCTCCCCTGGAGACACACGATTTTTTTAACACAAATTTGCTCAAATGAGTGAATGTTAAACCATCGCCTGTCTGAGTAGAAAGGTTATGAAAGCACAAACCATCAAAGATGCGGGAAAATTGGCCCGAATGGTAGAGATTAGTGGTGTTTTGAACTCTACGACTAACTTGGAACGACTGTTGACCTACATTATTAAGGTGGCGGCCGAGTTGACGGACGCGGAAGCGGCTTCGATTTTGTTGTTAGATTCCAAAAGTCGGCAGTTGTATTTTAAGGCTTCCTCGAATGAACTATCTCCGAAAATGGCTGAAACCCCAGTGCCGCTGGATAGTAGCATTGCCGGGGCGATTTTGCTGTCTAACCAGCCGATGATTACGGAGGATGTGTCCCAGAACCCGCGCTGGAACCCAAACATTGACCAGGCGATTCAGTTTCGCACCAGTTCTATTTTGGGGGTGCCGTTGCACGATGCCGGGAAGCAGGCGATTGGGGTGTTGGAGTCGTTGAATAAACAAAACGGCCGTTTCACCGAAGAAGATGTGGAAACATTAACCATTTTAGCCGACCTGGCCGGGGTGGCGGTGGAAAAGGCGCGGCTGATTGAGGAGTTGCAGCAAGCCAACGCGGAGTTGAGCGAACTGGATCAGCTAAAATCTGATTTTATTGCGGTTGCCTCCCATGAATTACGCACCCCGCTGTCGGTGATTCTGGGGTATGTCTCCTTTTTGCGCGAACAGGCCGACCCCCAAACCATTGACCAGTTAGATAATGTCCTACAAGCGGCCGTTCACCTGCGAAACCTCATTCAAGATATGTTGAACTTCCGCTATGTGGACACAGGTACAACCAACCTCAGCCCCGCTCAGGTGGATTTTGTCGAGTTGGTGCGGAGTATGACTGTGAACCGGGATGATGCTGCTATTGCCAAACAGCAGGTTGTGAATGTGCATTTGCCCCATGAACAACTGCCTGTCTGGATAGACCAGACGGTAATGGAGGTGGTGGTGAGCAATCTGCTCAACAATGCCATTAAATTCACGCCAAAGGGTGGGCAAATTGATATTGAAGTAGACAGGCGGGGCGAGGAAGCGTGGCTAACGGTGACAGATAGTGGGATTGGTATTCCCCCCGACAAGCTGGATCGCATTTTTAAGCGGTTTTACCAGGTGGAATCTGCCCTGCGCCGCGAGTATGAAGGGCTGGGGCTGGGGCTGGCAATTGCGAAGGAGTTGGTGGGGCTGCATGAGGGGCGTATTTGGGCAGAGAGTGAAGTAGGGAAAGGGAGCGTTTTTTATGTGGCTTTGCCGTTGATTCAAGATTTGTGGTTTTCGATGTAGGGCGCGAGGGATGAAGCGGGGGAGGTTGTGAGAAAGGAAATGGATTATTTTTTACGCAAACACTTTAACAAATGCCTGCACGATGTTTGCAAAACAAGGAAATGGGACGCGGGTCAACGCGGGTCAAACGGATCAAACTCCGCAAGGATAAGATACCTGGTTATCGGCCTGGTTGGTTGGTTTGTCTGGCTCTTTTTGTTTCATTTTGCTCAGGCGCAGTCCCAGGATGTGTTGTTGTTGGAGATTGAAGGGCCGGTTACACCCGCGATGGTGAGTTATTTTGCGCGGGGGATTGAAACGGCCGAATCCCAAAACCTGCCTTTGCTCATTGTGTTAGATACCCCCGGCGGGGGTTTAGACCCTCTGTTAGAGATTGTACAAACCTTCCGCGCTGCCCAAACCCCTGTCATTGTGTTTATTGCTCCGCGTGGGGCACAGGCAGCTTCGGCCGGGGCCATCATCACGATGGCGGCTCACCTGGCCGCCATGGCTCCCGAAACGGTGATTGGGGCTGCCTCGCCAGTGAGTGGGGAAGGGGCTGACCTGGATGAGACGCTGTTTTTGAAGCTGACGGAGGATATGAAAGCCCAGGTGCGGAGTTTGACAGCGTGGCGGGGGGAAACGGCCGTTGCCCTGGCTGAAGCAATGATTGAAGAAGCGCGGGCGGTTCATGCTGAGGAGGCGTTGGCGGCTGGTTTGATTGATGTGGTGGCAGAGGATGTGCCAGCTTTGTTGCGTCAGATAGATGGCCGGGTGGTTTTGGTGAATGGGCAAGAGGTGGTACTGGCAACGGCCGAAAGCCAGCCGCGCCCCTTCCGCATGAGCTTCATTGAACAACTGTTACACCTGCTCACCAATCCTGTGGTGGTTAGCATTTTGCTGTTTATTGGCGCACAAGCCATTTTAATTGAAATTTCCAGCCCTGGTGGTTGGGTGGCGGGTTTTATCGGGGTGTTAAGTTTGGCGATTGCCCTGTATGGTTTGGGGCAGTTACCTGTCAACTGGTTGGGATTGGGATTGATTGGGGTGGCATTTGTTCTGTTTGTGCTGGAAATTAAAGCCCCCACACATGGGGCACTGGCTTTCACCGGCACAGCTACTTTGATTGCTGGTTTGTTGGTTTTATTCAACTCCCCCGGCACTCCCGACTTTGCTCGTATCTCGTTACCAGCCGCAGTGGCTATTGGCCTGACAACGGCCGCTTTTTTTATCTTCATCCTCACCATGGCCCTGCGCGCCCGCCGTGCCCCGGTGATCACTGGCGCAGAAGGGTTGGTGGGGCGGGTTGGCCTGGTGCGAACGCCGCTTACCTTAGAGGGTGGCATGGTGCTGGTGAATGGTGAATTGTGGCGGGCCGAGGCAGACGAGCCGTTGGAGAAAGGGGTGGAAGTGGTGATAACGGCCGTTCGTGGGTTCACTCTGGCGGTAAAACGAAAAAGTTAAAGAGAAAATGGCTCTATGGGAACTCAGGGAGCTGACAACCCGTGAAACGTGAAACGTAAATCGTGACCAGAGAGTTCACGTTTCACGGCAAACCTCACCAATTCGTCAAGGTCATAAATAATGATATGCTGGTAAAATGACATCAGGCGGCTGTAAAAAGAGAGGCACAAACATGATACTACCGGACTATTGGTTATCTCGCCCCGAGGTAAATTTCGACGAAAGAACACGGATCGCTTTTGATGAGTTGCTAAACACAACGCTTCACCCCGGCGAGTGTCCAACCATTTCTTTCAATTTGCCCTGGCCCAAGTGGCAGTTCCTCTGTTATCTGGCTGATGAACATAACATTGCCCTGCACGGTTCCGGCAACCCCGATATTGCTCTGTTCGAGCCGCGCCAGCCTAATGATCTCGGCGAATTTGGCAACCAGAAAGCTGTTTATGCTGCATCGGATGGTTTGTGGCCTATGTTTTTTGCCATTGTTGATCGTGACCGTGTGAAATCCGTCGCCAATGCCTGTGTTCGCCTTGCTGACCCATCAGGCACCCTTCACGGCCCCTACTACGTATTTTCGGTCAGCCAATCGGCTCTGCCCACTCAGCCCTGGCGCACGGGCACTGTTTACCTTTTGCCTCGTAGCTCATTCGTTGTTCAGCCATCGCTCACCTTTGGTTCCCAGGAAGTCCATATTTCCCAACTCGCCAGTTTTACATCGGTTCAGCCCCTGGCCAAACTCACGGTAACACCGGCAGATTTTCCTTTTTTGATGCACATTCGTGGGCATGATGACCACCGGCTTCAGGCGTATGCAACCGCACTACAGACGGGTGCGCCCTGGCCGGAAGACCTCTCACATGCCACCTGACGCTGTGTTGCGGCTGACACGTTTTGGTGCGTTCGTGCGCGGTTGAACCCAAACGTTATGTGGATTACCCGCATGGTTTATGGGATGATGACAATGGTTAAAATTCAAATGGGTGGACAGGAGAAAGAGTTAGAGGTGGTGCGCCAGGGAGAGATGGTGCGTGTGGTGGTGGATGGCAAAACGGCCGTTTTTCGCCTGCTACACACCGATGGAAATACCTTGATTTTGGAACAACAAGGGGCAGATGGTGACCATCAACTGGTGCGGGTGGCCGGGCATTCTCAAGGGGATAAACGGCAATTGTGGATAAACGGCCGTTCCCTGACCTATGAACGAGTCCGACCCCGACAAAGCGGAACGGCCGATTCCCATGACCCATCTCTAGCCTCCACCATTCCGGCCGTCGTTTCTAAAATTTTGGTAGCAGTAGGCGACCCCGTTGCGGCGGGGGATAAATTGATATTACTGGAATCTATGAAAATGGTCATACCCATCCTGGCCCCCCACGATGGCACCGTGACCGCCCTTCACTGCCAGGCAGGAGACTCTGTGCAGGCAGGTATCGCGTTAATTGAACTCAGCAAGGATTAACACCATGAATCGAATCCGTTTACAACGACTGACAGAAGAGATTTTGGCGCATGGCCTGGACGGGATTGCCGTAGTACCTGGCCCCAACATGATTTATTTAAGTGGCATTCACACCCATGTCAGCGAACGGCCGATTGTGCTATTTTTTCCCGCCGACGACGACCCAGCCATCATTATCCCAGGGTTGGAAGCGATGAAGGCACGAGAGGCTGGCATTGCCAACGACCGCATTTTTGCCTGGACAGACCAGGATGGGTATACCGGGGCCTTCCAACAAGCCTCGGCCCACCTGGAGTTATCCAACTACTTGCTGGGGGTAGAAGCGTTTCACATGCGGGTGATTGAGTATGAACTGTTACAACGTTATGCCCCTGGTGTCCAGTTTGCCCACGCCGACCCGGTCATTACAGCTTTACGAATCCACAAAGATGAATCAGAAATTGCGGCAATGGTACGGGCAACGGCCGTTGCTGAAACCGCCCTGCAAAAAATCCTGCCCCATATCAAAATCGGTCAAACCGAAAAACAGATTGCCGCCATGCTCAGTCAGGCTTTAATGGAAGGTGGAGCTGATTCTATTGCTTTTGGCCCCATTGTTTCGGCCGGGCCGAATGGAGCCTCTCCCCATGCCGTGCCCACCAACCGCCCCATTCAAACAGGCGACCTGTTGATTATTGATTGGGGCTGTTATGTGGATGGTTACCCGTCTGACATCACGCGCACTTTTGCCGTTGGTGACATTGAACCGGAGTTTCACCGCATTTACAACGCCGTCAAACTGGCAAACGAACAAGGCAAAAAAGTGAGTGGCCCTGGTGTCACCGGGCAGGAGGTAGACCGGGCCGCCCGCGAAGTGATTGAAGAAGCCGGGTATGGCGACTATTTTATTCATCGCACCGGTCACGGGCTGGGTTTAGAAGTCCACGAACCCCCCAACATGGTTGAAGGGAATACCGCCCCTTTAAGTGCGGGAAATGTGTTTACCGTTGAACCGGGCATTTATTTACCAGGCAGGGGCGGTGTACGAATTGAGGACAATGTGGTTGTAACCTCCACAGGACATCATTGCCTGACCACATTGACACGGGAGCTACTAACGGTTGGTTAATCATAACAAACGAATAATACACAATAGAAACCAGAAGATGGCGACTTACCTGGTTTCCTGGTCTTTTTGTCGCCTCTGTTTCTTTTTGTTTCTAGCGGCCGTTTCCGCCTGCCAATCTGACCCACCCCCCAACCCCCCCCCCCGGGCCCCCCCCCCCCCGCCCGTGGGGGGCCCCCCCACCCCCCCCCCCGGCCGGGGCCCCGGCGGGGCCCCCCGGCGCGGCC
>CAZPEJ010000076.1:0-12545 GCA_964585465.1 uncultured Ardenticatenaceae bacterium | reverse complement strand
CCGTCCTTTATCCTCACTAATGTGTCAATTATATTTAGGACGGGTCAGAGATTGGAGATTTGTCAATCTCCAATCTCCAATCTCTAATCCCCTTTACCAGAATACCAATTGATGACCTTATGCCCGGTAGCTCAGGACAACAAATCTGCCACAACTGCCTTCTCTTCCCGCAACTCTTGGAGGGTGAGGGCAATTTTTTCTCTGGCAAAATCATTCAGCGGAAGCCCTTGCACAATGGAGTACCCACCCTGCCCATTGCTGACCAGAGGGAAGGAAAAGATAAGCCCCTCGTCAATGCCATAACTGCCATCCGAAGAAACGGCCGCCGAGAACCAATGGCCGGTTTGGGTTTTTTGTTCAAAACTTTTTACATGATCCAGTGCTGCATTAGCCGCCGAGGCCGCCGACGATTGCCCTCTGGCGTTAATGATGGCCGCCCCACGCTGTTGCACCGTTTTAATAAACTCGCCTCGCAGCCACTCCCTATCTGTGATCACCTCAGTGGCCGGTTTTCCGTTGATTTTGGCGTTATCTGCATCAGGGTATTGGGTGGCACTGTGATTGCCCCAGATGGTGACATTGCTTACGTCATTGACGGTGACACCTGCTTTGTGGGCTAACTGGGCATAGGCACGGTTTTCGTCCAGGCGTGTCAAGGCCCCAAAACGGTCGGCGGGGACTCCCTGGGCATGGTGCATGGCAATGAGGCAATTCGTATTGGCCGGGTTTCCCACCACCAGCACCCGCACATCGTTGGCAGCACGGGCGGCAATGGCTTTCCCCTGCCCGACAAAGATGGGGCCATTTTCCCGAATCAAGTCACCCCGTTCCATCCCTTTGGTGCGTGGTTTTGCACCAATAAACAGCCCCCAGTTGATACCATCAAAAGCCACCAGGGGATCATCGCTGATGACAATGTTATCTAATAGCGGAAAGGCGCAATCTTCCAGTTCCATCACCACCCCTTCCAATGCTTTCAAAGCGGGGGTGATTTCCAGCAGGTGCAAGGCTACTTTGGTGTCGTGTCCAAAAACTTCGCCAGAGGCCAGGCGAGGAAGAATGGCGTATCCAATCTGACCGGCTGCTCCGGTGACGGCAACTTTAACAACTTTTTTCGACATGGTTTTCTCCTTATAAAGTACATGCCAGTTGCTATTTTGGCTTGTTGGTTTACAAACCCGGCAACAGGATGGTATATGATGTTAATTGACAACTGAATGAACAGGTTGTGGATGGCATGGACGTTCTTACAACAGGGCACGATAAAAGATCGTGAGTGTAAAATGGCATCCATACAGGCTTAATTATCGCTTAAGTGGTGAAACTGGCAAAATCAACGTGCTGGTTGGGTATTGAGAGGCAAAATAGTAGAGTGAGTCTTGCGGATTTTTTTGGGGTTTGCCGTGAAACGTGAACGCTCTATGGTCACGTTTTACGTTTCACGTTTCATTGGTTGTCAACTCCCTGAGTTCCCAAAGAGCCACTTTCGTGTTAAGTTACCCAGTTTCGCAACCAATCTTTTTTGCCTGGCAGGTTGCTTTCCTGGCCTGCTTGCAACACTTTTTCCATTTGGACAGCTACGCGACACAGTTCGATGGTGATGTGACCGTTGTGGTAGTTGAGGATGGCGTATTCGGCCCAAGGCAAGAAGCGGGGGGCGTGGACATACATGGCCTGCTCAAAGGGCATTCCGATACTGCCGCTGTTGACGACCAGGGTGCCTTTGTGTTGGCGCAACATTTGAATGTGGGTGTGGCCGCCTGCCATGATGGTGGCTTTGTAACCGCTCAAGATGACATCGAGGTTGGTGGGGGGGGTGATGGCTAATAACAGGTCGGTGTTTGATCTGGGGGAGCCGTGATAACAAAGTAGTTTGTCGTTGGTTTCGTTAAGTGGAACTTCTAAAGAGGGGCGGAAGGTGCGAACAAATTCGATGTCTTCTGGTGGCAGCTGGTTAATGCACCATTCGATGGTTTGCCGCAGCCAGTTTTCTCCGGTGTAGCTGCCGATTAAGTTGGGGTCTATAAGGAATTCGTCGTGGTTGCCCATGATGCAGGTGCAACCTAGCTGGCGGATGCGGGCCATGACTTCGGCGGGTTGTGGCCCCAGGGTAGCAATGTCTCCCAGGCAGATGATTTGATTGACTTGTCGCTGTTCGATGTCGGCTAAGACGGCATTGAGTGAGACGAGATTGCCGTGTATGTCAGAGATGAGTGCTATACGCATGGGGTTGCTCCAAAAGTTTGTCAAAGGGCGCGTTGGCGGACGGCTTCGTAGAGTAGAACGGCCGTTGCTGCGGATAGGTTTAAGCTGTCAATTTTGCCACTCATAGGAATAACCACTTGTTCGTCCGCAGAGGCCAGCCAGGAGCGGCTTAACCCTTCTGCTTCGCTGCCTAACAAAATAGCGATTGACCCGGTGAGAGAAACGGCCGTATACAGGTTGGTGGCGGCTGGGGTGGCGGCAATCAAACGAATATGGTGTTGTTTGAGCCATGTGATGACCTCGGTTTCCGTTGCTGTGATGACTGGTAAGGTGAACAACGCCCCTAAACTGGCGCGGATGACATTGGGATTGTGTATATCGGTGCCACTGGTGGCTCCATTGCTGGCAACAATGACACCATCCACACCAGCAGCATCGGCCGTTCTTAAAATCGCTCCTAGATTTCCTGGTTTGTCTGCCCCGGCAATAATGACCCAAAAGGCGGGTTGCTGGCGGGGAAAGGTTGCCAACCTGTGTGCCAGGTAAGGGATAACCAGTATAATGCCGCCACTTTCTCCTCTGTATGCCATTTTAGCAAATAATTCTGGTGTGACCTCAAAAACGGCCGTTTGCCCGGTATCGGCCAGGGTGTGTAGAGTTTGTAAGAGGTACGGTGCTGTCTCGCCATTCAACAAAACGGGACAAATATAGGCTTCAAGTGGAATGATGCCCCTTTGTAGAGCATGGTTACTTTCCCGGACTCCTTCTACCACCGTTTGTTGTGCCTGGTCACGATGCCGTCTATCGTTTAGTTTTACAACATTTTTGATACGGCCGTTTTGCAAACTGGTAATTTGGGTAAACATGGGTCGGGAGGGGTGGCGAATTACTGCCAGGGGGGGAAAATAGTTTTTTCCAGCAGTTGAAAAGGGCTGGTCCTATAAACGGCATAGATCACAGACTGGCGGGTGAGCGCGTCTTGTAATTTCAGGTGTTGTGCCGGGTGGGTGACTTTTGCCAGGGCATCTTCTGGAGAGAACCAGCCTACGTCGGTGGTTTCGGCCGTTAATTGCAGTGTGCCGCCCACAGGAACAGCCGCAAAAGTGAACATGAGTTTGGGTATTGGGTCATGGGCAATGTTGGAGTAGAGGGCGAGGAGGTGGGTAACGGCCGTTTCAATGCCACTTTCTTCCAGGACTTCCCGTTTAACGCCCGTCAACAAATCTTCTCCCACCTCCACCTGCCCGCCCGGCATTTCCCAGCCACGCCAGGGGTGATACACAAGCAAAATTTCTCCCTGAGGGTTTTGTACCAGGGCGGAGGCCGCTAAAATGTGTCGAGGGGGATCAAAGTTCGCCATGTCGGTAAACCTCCTTCCGTAACAGGTAGTGGGAAACGGCCGTTTTGCCCGCCTGCCGATGTTTCTCACTTGCTATCCCCACCACTTTGGCCGGAATACCCACCGCCAATGCCCCGGCAGGCACCTCCATCCCTGGTGGCACCACCGCCCCTGCCGCCACCACCGCCCCCGCCCCAATCCGCGCCCCGTCTAACACAGTAGCCCGAATGGCAATTAACGCCCCATCTTCCACCGTGCAGCCATGCACCACCGCCCCATGCCCCACCGTGACATCTGCCCCGACGACGCAGGGAAAACCGGCCGAAACATGCAAAATAGCCCCATCCTGAATGTTACTGCGGTCGCCCACTGTAACCGGGGCCTCATCCCCCCGAATGACTGCACTAAACCAGACGCTGACATGTTCTCCCAGGGTGACTTCACCGCGCACAGTGGCTGTGGGAGCGATCCAGGCGGTAGATGGAATGGTTGGCACAACAATTGGACTCATTTTTATGACCTATGATTGTTCAAATCCGGGGGCAATGAGGGCTTCATCGGATGACCAGACGGAAATGGGCAGTGGGGGTTTGACCTCTTCTTCGGCTAACCAGGCACGCATGAGCAGGGTGGCGGTGGTGGAATAAACGATGCCCCCCATCATCCACATCAGAATGGTGCCTAACCCGTAATCATCTATGCCCCAAACAGATTGGATAGAAGCCGGGTATTGGTAGGGGGATTGGGTACTAAAAAGCAGGATAAACCCCACCCCTTTGATGGCCCAGGCTCCGGCGATGGCGTAAAAAATGCGAACGGGACGGGGCATGGGCGGGTGCAGGCGGGGGGCAGCGGCGGTAATGTGCCACCAGTAAAACAAGGCTGTGAACAACATGGAGCCGATTTGTAACGGCCGTATCCAACCATAAACCAACGTCGCCTGATGAATCTGGTGGTCGTACCAAAACCAGAAACATGAAACCAATGCCAACCAGGCTACACCCGCGTTCAGGTATCGCGCTGGGGTGATTAGACCGGGGTGGGCGGCAACAAACTGCCCCCATCGGGTACGTTGGGCAGCCGAAAGAGCGTTATAAAAGGTAGGCAAGGGGTTGGCGGCCAGCAAAAGGGCAGGAATCCAGGCCACTAGCAGCAAATCCTGGATGACACGGGCGAAAAAGTAAGTTTCTGCTAACTGGTAAAGGGGGGATACCAGGACAAACCACAACAAAACCAGGGCGGCCACCCCTGCGCCCAGGGTCAGGCGGTTGGCTGGAACAGGGGTTTGCCAGCCCCGCCAATAAAGACGGCCGATCAACAGAAGAACGGCCGTTATCAGTAACCGCCACCACACTACCATCATCACGATTTACCCATTGTCACATTAGATAGCCAGACCTTTGTGCCCTCATTTTACTATAAGTGACCAGGAAAACCATTCACGGATTGCAACTGGCGCGTTTGATAGGCGCGCCAATCTTCAACA
Organism: uncultured Ardenticatenaceae bacterium; assembly: GCA_964585465.1. Lineage (GTDB taxonomy): Bacteria > Chloroflexota > Anaerolineae > Promineifilales > Promineifilaceae > CAZPEJ01. The sequence continues at coordinate 7,515 of CAZPEJ010000076.1, read as the reverse complement.
GTATCCAGGTCGAATTGCAGGCGTGGAGAGTGAACGCTGTGGATGGAGAGGTGAAGCTGCCTGGCTTGGCGCAGGTGGTGGTGAAAGCTACCTGGGCCGTAATGAAAGGTAAACCCCAAAGGGGAGGTTAATAACAAGGCGTTTGTACCGTCCTGGTGCAAATCGGTGGAGATGACCATTTTCCCAGGGGCCATTTGGTGGGGTGGCTGGTTGTTAATGGGTGAAAGGGCATGAATGAGTTGCCACACGTCTTCTTTTTGCAGAAAGGGGAGATCGGCGGGCAGAATGAGGGTGCTGGTAGCTCCTTGTTGGGTGGCGTGATGAACAGCCACGGAAACGGCCGTATTTAACCCAGACGGCCGTTCTTCGTGCAAAGTGAAAACGTGATAGGTCTCTGCCAGTTGCCACACGTCGGGATCACTGCTGATCACCAGGATGTGCTGAACGGCCGAAACCTGCTGCAAAACAGACAAAGTACGGCGAAAAATAACACGAATCAACTCTGCCCGTTGTTCGGCCGATAAAACTGCCGCCAATCGGCTTTTGCTTTGCAACAAAGGTTTAAGGGGAATGACAGCCCAGAGTGACATGGGGAAAACCAGACTAAATGAGCGTCCAGACCGCTGAAGCGGTTACGACGAACAAAAACGGGAAGTTATTTTTAGACGCTCACGAACCAACCAGTTCAGCCACAAAGTTCATGACATCCTTTGCCACTCGCATTCGGTCTGTGGGGGTGTGCATCATGGTATCTACACAACACAATGGCAGGTCGGAAGCGGGAAAAGTGCCAGCGTCCAGTTGGTCATACACAAAACCATCTATCAGGTCGCCGTAATACTCGGCAACGGCCGTTGAGGTGACAGCCAGCCCCAACTCTTGCATCATCTTGGCCGCCGGGCCTTTCACCGCCTGCCCACCCACGATGGGCGAAACAGCTACAACCGCCTGGGGAATGTCCTGCACCAGTTCTCGGATGGGGTAGACGTTTAAGATGGGATCCACACTCACAAATGGGTTTGAGGGGGCAATGATGACCACGTCACACGTTTCTAATTTTCGCAACACCTGGGGTGTGGCTCGCACATCTTCGGGTAAACGTACTTTTTTGATGGTAGGTTGCCACTTCTGCTGCACAAACCACACCTGGAAAGGCAGGGTTTCTTCCGGTGTTTCAATCAGGGTGGCCGCAGGCTGGTCGCTCATGGGCAAAATGTCTACGGGAATGTTTAATTGGCGGCAGAGGTGTTGGGTAACGGCCGTTAATTTCCAGCCGTTTTGTAATAAATGGGTGCGGGTCAGGTGCAGAGCCAGGTCGAGATCACCTAATTTGAACCAATCGGGGCCAGCAAAACGGCCGATTTCCTCTAGTGTACGCCAGCTTTCATGGGTGCGCCCCCAACCCGTTTCCGCGTTTGCCAGCCCGCCCAGGGTATACATCACCGTATCCAAATCGGGGCAAATTGTCAGGCCCAGATGTTGAAAATCGTCTCCTGTATTGACCACAACGGTTAAATTTTGTGGTGGCAAAAGGCGCATCAACCCATCGGCCAATTTAGCCCCTCCCACGCCGCCAGCCAGACAAACGACTTTTAAGTTTTGGTACTGCATAGGGGGTGTTAATTCCATCAATCAGCTACCGACCGCGAACATTTCTGTCCGCTATTCACCGTTTACTGTCCACTGCCCACTACACTGCCACTCCCATTAGGCATCACATAATGAGCGGCCGTTTGCGCCATAATTGCCACACCATTCATCATGGCACGTTCGTCAATGTCAAATTTAGGATGGTGATGGGGATAAACTAACCCTTTTTCTTCATTACGCGACCCCACGAAAAAGTAACAGCCGGGGATTTCTTCCAAGATATACCCCATGTCTTCTGATTCCATGGTGCGATGTTGCACCACATTGTGCGCTCCCACCACACGGGCAGCCTGTTCATGCACAACGGCCGTTGGCCCTTCCGCATTCACCACCGGAGCCACAATCGCCACTGTCTCCATATTGGCGGTACAGTTAAAGGCCTGCGCCATATTCCGCGCCATCTCCAGGATACGGCGATAAATCTGCCGGTGTAAATCTTCGTTATAACTACGAACCGTACCACGCAAACTCGCCTTATCGGGAATTACATTGGGGGCCGAGCCAGCCTGAAAATGCCCAATGGTCACAACCACACTATCCTGGGGGTTCATGTTGCGGCTGACAATACTTTGTAACGCCGTGACAATGTGAGCCGCCGCCAGAATGGGGTCAACTGCCATGTGGGGGGCCGCCCCATGCCCACCCTTCCCCTGCACTGTGATGGTAAACACACTAGAAGCTGCCATACAGGGGCCGGGGGTTACCCGCACCATACCATAAGGCACGGGGTTCCACAGGTGCATGGCAAAAGCGACATCGGGGCGGGGGTTTTCCAACACCCCATCCGCAATCATGGCAAAAGCCCCACCCAACCCCTCTTCGGCGGGCTGAAAAACAAATTTTAAGGTGCCTACCAGATGTTCCTGGTAACGAGCGAAAATTTTTGCCAGCCCCAGCCCCATCGCCATGTGAGCATCGTGCCCGCAGGCGTGCATGACCCCCTGATTGGTAGAACTGTAGGCGGCGTTGGTTTCTTCGGTAATGGGTAACGCATCCATGTCGAAGCGCAAAAGAACCGTCGGGCCGCTTCGTTTTCCTTCCAGCAACCCAACAACTCCCGTTTGCCCGACACCACGCTGCACTTCCAGGCCAAGTTTGTGGAGCGTATCGGCTACAATGGCGGAGGTACGAGTTTCCTGAAAACCCAGTTCTGGGTAACGATGGAAATCTCGCCTTGTTTGTACCAGTTCGTCAAAAATCGCTTCTGCTTCCCGCTTAAAATCTGGCTGAGACATTACTTCTATTCCTTACCAGCGTTCTATCTTGTAACTATTAAAACATGAGGTGCGAGACATGCGGTGTCTTAATTTCTATAACTTACCATCGGTAACATCGCAAGTATTTGGGGAGGTTATATAGTTACCTGGTTTTGTCTGGGTCATGTTCATGATATTTGATTGATTATAGTTGAGAATGCTCTTGAAAACCGCCGATTATGTTACCTTTTACGGGCTGTTCACAACGGTTTCACAACTTGTTTACTATTTTTACCTGGATGTGCTTAAGATATGGGTTTCTGTTGGAGATATGTAATGTTTCAGGATGTGTTCTTCACCATTTTGCTGCTGGTTAAAACATTGTATGTCTGAACCTGTTTGACTGACAAATATCGGTTCTTTGGAAAGTTATGAAACGTAAAACGTAACCAGAGAAATTTCACGTTTCACGTTTCACGTTTCACGGCACCCCCCGAGTTCCCAAAGAACCCTAATGGTTAATGTTTGCCAGGGAAGCCTGGATGTAAAGCAGGTGTGTTTGCCAGGTAACGGTTTGTCCTTGCAGTTGGTGGCTGTACAGTTTGGCGACCTGTTCTATCTGTTTGGTGGTTAAACCGCCTGCCTGTAGTCGTTGGGCATAAGTCGGCCGTTTTTCTGCTGTTTGTAAGGAGAACCATTTGTTGAGTTGTTCGGCCGTTATGTGCCGTTCCTCTGTCTGAATCTCTGTCTGTACCTCTGCCACCTGGAACCCGGCCGTTTGTAATTCACTCAGCAACTGTTTTTCGTCCCAGTTGACCAGTGGGTTTGTCACATCGTTGTAAATGGTTTCTTCGGCCGTTTTCACCTTAACCGCCAACTTTTCTTCTTTGCCCCATGTCACCAGATTGTATAACCGTTGACCATGCTGGGGGATGGTTTGGGCCAGGCAGAAACGGCCGTTTGGCAGCAACCGACGGGCCAGAGATTGTAACAGAGTCAGGCGGGAAGGACACACCATAAAAGGGTTACGGCTGAGGATGCGGTCGAATTGGAGGTCAGCTTCGCCGCGCAAAGTCAGAAGGTACTCCAATTCTTCCGGCTGCCCTATGAGAATAATCGGCCGTTCAATCTCAGGGAGTCGTTCCGTTTGTTGGCGAAGAGCGGTGCCGGTGGTGGAATCGGCCGTTAACGCATACACCCCACCCTCTGGCGCACAGCGCACCGCCTCCCAGGTCAACAACCCACTTCCCGCATTGAGATCCAACACCAAATGATGACGCTCAACCCCAGCCAACACAAACAGCTTATCGCGTAAATAGGACAGGTGTTTGCCACTGTTAGCAATCACCCGTTGCAACCACATATCACGCCCCTTGTTCGCTGGACTGGTTGTGACAACCTCACCCCCCCAGGCAGTTTCCCCTTCCACCATCGCGGCCAGTTGCGCTTCCCGTTTCCGCGCCACATCATTACGAATCCGATGTTCATACCCCTGGTCCCCAGGCTGATAAAACAACTTCCCCTGCAAAGCCGATGGCAAGTATTGTTGCGCCACCCAATGGTCACGGTAAGCATGGGGATAAAGATACCCTTTGCCGTGCCCAAACCCTTCTGCATCCCGATTGCCATCTTTCAGAGGGTTGGGCACTTCTGTTTCCTGCTCCTTTTCCACTGCCGCCAGGGCATCAAAAAAGGCCAGCGTACTATTCGATTTGGCACAGGTAGCCAGATAAAGCGCGGCCAAAGCCAGATGAAACCGCCCTTCAGGCATCCCAATTCGCTCAAATGCCTCCCAACAACTATTCACCACCACCATTGCCTGCGGATCTGCCATGCCCACATCTTCCCCGGCCAAAATTGCCATACGACGGAAGATAAACCGGGGGTCTTCCCCGGCATATACCATCTTTGCCATCCAGTACAAAGCCGCGTCGGGGTCGGAGCCGCGCAAACTTTTGATAAAAGCAGAAATGGTGTCGTAATGTACATCCCCATCTTTATCATACAAAACAGCGCGGCGTTGGATAGATTCTTCCGCAACCGCTAAATGGATCACAATGTTGCCAGCCTCGTCGGGTGGGGTGGTTTCTACGGCCAGCTCTAACGCATTCAACACACCGCGTGCGTCGCCGTTGGCTACATCCACCAGGTGTTCCAGGGCATCCGCATGTAGCTCAACGGGTAGATTGCCATAACCACGTTCCGGGTCGTGGAGGGCTTGCCGGGCTATCTGGCGCAGGTCTTCGGTGGTGAGGGGTTTGAGTTGGAAGATGCGGCTGCGGCTGACGAGGGCTTTGTTGACCTCAAAATAGGGGTTTTCGGTGGTGGCTCCGATTAAAATAATGGTGCCTTTTTCGACATGGGGCAGCAGGGCATCTTGTTGGGCTTTGTTCCAGCGGTGAACTTCGTCTACAAACAGGGTGGTGCGTTGACCATACAGGTTGCGCCGTTCCTGGGCGGTTTCGATGGCTTCGCGGATTTCTTTTACCCCGGCCAATACGGCATTGATAGTAATAAAGTGGCTTTGGGTGCTGTTGGCAATGACCATTGCCAGGGTGGTTTTGCCGGTGCCGGGCGGGCCATAGAAGATGAGGGAGGAAAGTTGGTCGGCCTGAATGGCGCGGCGCAACAGGCGACCAGGGCCAATGATGTGTTCCTGGCCGATATATTCATCCAGGGTGCGCGGGCGCATTCGGTTTGCCAGGGGGGATTCGTGTTGAATTTGGGCTTTACGCCCGTGAGCAAATAGTTCCATAATCAGCCAGTATGTTATGACCTGGCTGGATTATATCATGCTGACAGGGATGGTGGGGTGAGTTTATAAATCTCGCCGGGAGAAGCTCCAGAGGGCTACGGCTAACAGGAGCAACATGTACCCTACGCTATACCAGGTCATTAAGTCGCTGGGCTGGGAAAAAACTGTAAATGGCCCGGCCAGGAAGGTGGTGGAAGAAAAGCGGGGCTGAAACAAGAGTAGGGCTTTTTTCCACAAGACATCACCGGGCATGAGTAAACTGGCAACAATGCCGACATTAACGGCCGTTTCATTCTCCAATATGGCCCCAATCTGCTCCACCCATCCGCCCAAAAAGGCAATCCCATACAACATAAAGGCCAATGCCCCGTTTGCCAGGGTAGAGAGGCGTGTCCCGCCAGCGATGCTGAGGGAAAGCACGATCAACCCTTGCAAAACCATCAAACTCAAACCGCCCAGGATATTGCTGAAGTGATAACCGGAACGGAGGTAGACAAACAACATCACCCCCCCCGCCAAAAAGAGGGTGTAGAGGATCAATAAAGCGGCAAACCCCAACCATTTACCCAGCACAACCTCCCAACGGCGCACGGGTTTGGTCAATAAGGTTTCAATGGTATGGGTGTCAATTTCGCCCGAAATGGTGGTGACAGAAATCAAAACCATCATCAAGGTGATGAGGAAGTTGGTGGCATACAAACCGGCCGTTAGCAGAACCCCGGTCACGATTTCTAGTTCATTACTCCTTCCATTGTAAGTTTCCACGTCCAGGTACACGTAGTGGAAACCGAGGCTAAAAACAACTAAGTATGCCAGCCCCATTAACAAAGCCACCCACAAGATGCGGCGGCGTTGGGCTTCGCGGATGGTCAGTTCGGCAATAATCAAAGCAGTCATGGGTAGTTAGGAATCTCCGGTTTGTTCGCCAACGATTTGCAAAAAGAGTTCTTCCAGCGACAGGTGGCGCGGGCTGAGTTCGTATAAGGTGTGCCCCTGGGTGATGAGCCAGTTTGCTAGTTGGGGGATTTGGTAGTCGTGGGTGAGGGTGAGGTGGATTCGGCCGTTTTCGTCATCCATCGTCACCCCTTCGCCAAACTGCCCTAAGTCGGTGAGCAATTGAGGGGTGGGTTGCCCAACTCGCACGGTGAGTTCCACTTTGCCCTGGGCTAGTTCAGCCAGGGAACTGGTTTGCAAAACAGTACCCTGGCGAATGAACGCCACCCGGTCACAAGTTTGTTCGACTTCGCTTAACAGGTGGGAATTGAGGAAAACGGCCGTTCCTTCGTTGCGTAACCCGTTAATAATGTCCCGTACCATGCGGCGGCCAATGGGGTCTAACCCAGAGGTTGGCTCATCCAGAAAAACCAGGTCTGGGCTGTTAATCAACGCCTGGGCCAGACCAATACGCTGCAACATCCCTTTGGAAAAAGCCCGTAATCGGGTGGTGGCCCGGTCGGCCAATCCCACCAGTTGCAGCAGGTCGGGAATTACCTGTTGCCGTTCCGATTTGCTGAGACGATAAAGACGGCCGTGTAAATCCAAAAACTCGGCGGCTGTCAACCATTCGTGAAAGCGGAAATGTTCTGGCAAAAACCCAATTTTGGCTCTCATCTGTCGGTCGCCTAACGGCCGTTCCAACAAAGCCGCCGTGCCCCCGCTGGGTGTGGTCAACCCCAACAACATCTTAACCGAGGTTGTTTTCCCTGCCCCGTTTGGCCCCAAAAAACCAAAAACCTCCCCCCGTTTCACCTGGAGCGTTAAATCCGCAACGGCTACTTTGTTGCCAAACTCCTTGCGTAAATGTTGGGTATCAACGGCTAATGAGTTACTCAAGGGTTGCTCTGTTTTTTTTCCACAAACATCTCGTAGCCGCGATTTCCAAATCGCGTTAACTTGCGTATTCCGAAACGCGAA
>CAZPEJ010000075.1:0-12740 GCA_964585465.1 uncultured Ardenticatenaceae bacterium | reverse complement strand
CAATCTCTAATCTCTTATAGGTTATTTAATCCGCCTTTGTGTACTTTGCGGTGAATAGATGGCAAAACATCGCCTGGACTATAACCAGATTGCCCATTTGTTTGATGAACCAATTCGGGATCATCCGGTTGATCCCAATTTGTTGCGTTACCTGGCTGAACACCCGGAACTGAACGAGGCAGAAACGGCCGTTTTAGACATTGGTTGTGGCACCGGCAAACAGCTAACCTCCAACTGTGCCCACTTCCCTGTTATGCGCCTGACAGGGGTTGACCGTTTTGACAAGATGCTGGCAATTGCCCAGGCGCGTTGCCCGGCGGTGGAATGGGTGCAGGGGGATGGGGCTGTGTTGCCCTTTCCCGATAACTGTTTTCACTATGTCACCAGTCAGTTTTCTTACCAGCACATTCGCCGACCACAGCCGTTTATTCGAGAAGTACATAGAGTGTTGCGGGAAAACGGCCGTTTTGTCATGACCAACATGGAACCCTGGGCGATGCGAGGGTGGCTGATTTACCGTTACTTTCCGGCTACATGGGAATTGGATGCCCGCGATTATTTGACGGTGGGGGAATTTACGGCCGTTATGCAGCAAACAGGTTTCACCCACATCACCACCCAGCACCACCCCTACCCGCGCACAGAAACCCTCTCTCACTTCCTGGCCTACGCCAGTCAACGCCACCGCACCTCCCAATTCATGGCAATTTCGGATAACGATTATCAAGAAGGGTTGATGCGGATACAGACTGAACTATCCCAAACTGGCGACAAAGAACTAACTTCCGAGTTTTGTTTGATAACGGCCGTAGGCGATAAGTATTAGGGACGATTGCAATGAATAAACAAGACTTTGTACATTTAAGAGAGAGTATTCAACAGGCCGGTGAAATAAAAAAAGGCTTGCAAAAACCGGAGCGTACATTCTCATTCAACGCAATCAATCTTGAAGCAAACATTATTGAGTACATAAATGACGATGGAAAGTCAGGTGGTATAAAAGCCTTTGAGCGAGATTCCTCATTCGATTATTGTTTCAACTACTTTCAATCTTTTCGAGAGTTTGGAGCTATTGGAGAATTAGCTGACAACAAGAATTTGCAAACCAGTTGCCTTCAACTTGGCTTTTATCTCGCAAGTTGGGGGATGCTGCGCGGCTCATCGTTCCTGCTCCGCAAAAGCATCAAATTTTATGAATCTGTTATCAAAGCAATCGCAGGATGCAAACCTGAATTTTGGCAGATTGATATACCTGATTATTCGCCAGAGACTATTGGTTTGCTTTTAGAATGTAAACAAATGATGGTCGAAGCATTAGGAACAAAAAACAACCCTTCCGATACTCTTGTTTCAAAAATCATACTGGGCGTTTTTGGAAGTGTGCCTGCTTTTGATACCAATTTTAACTGGGGTTTTGGGAGTAGCAGTTTTAACCAAAAGACCCTTCGAGACGTGGCGAGTTTTTATATGGAGCATAAAACCAGAATTGACGCATACCATATAACGACTATAGATTTTGCTACAGGTGGATATACAAAACGGCCGTATCCAAAAGCAAAATTAATAGACATGATTTTCTTCATTGAGGGTAGCAAGAAGAATAATTAGGAGGAACTTTGTCCTGGAAACTGATTAAACAAGCCCTGAATGGCAAAAACCCACCACCACGATTGTGGCGGCAACGCGATTTGAACGAGAGTTATGATGTGGTGATCATTGGCGGGGGGGCACATGGCCTGGCCTGTGCCTATTACCTGGCAAAAAATCATGGCATTACCAACGTGGCGGTGTTGGAAAAACGGTACATTGGCTCTGGCGGCAGTGGGCGCAATACCACCATCATCCGCAGCAACTACCTCACCCCGGAAGGTGTGCGCTTTTACGATGAAAGTGTGAAATTGTATGAGGAGCTTTCGGCCGATCTCGATTTTAACGTCATGTTCAGCCAGCGTGGCCACCTCACCCTGGCTCACACCGATAGCTCTGTTCGCACCATGCGCCGCCGTGCCGAGGTCAACCAGTTACAAGGGGTAACCTCCAGTCTGATCTGGCCCGACGAAATCAAGAAGTTATGCCCGCCCATTGATGTGAGTGAACACCCGCGTTATCCCATCCTGGCCGCTCTCTACCACCCACCTGGGGGTATTATCCGCCACGATGCGGTGGTGTGGGGTTACGCCCACCACGCCGACCGCATGGGGGTTCATATTCACCAGATGACCGAAGTGACAGGTATCACGGCCGAAAATGGCAAAGTCACCGGGGTCAACACCACACGCGGCCACATTAAAACAGGTACGGTGCTGAATGCCACCGCTGGCTGGTGTACCACTATTGCTGATATGGTGGGGGTAAAGTTGCCCATCACCACGTTTCCCTTGCAAGCGTGTGTCACCGAGCCGTTAAAGCCGTTTCTGGATGTAATAATTGTTTCTGGCAGTTTGCATGTGTATGTGAGCCAGTCGGATAGGGGGGAGTTGGTCATGGGAGCGGCCGTTGATCCTTTTGCTTCCTATGACACACATGGCTCGCTGGATTTTCTGGAAGGTATTGCCGGGCACATGCTGGAACTGTTCCCCATGTTGCGCCATGTGCGAATTTTGCGCCAGTGGGCGGGTTTGTGCGACATGACCCCCGATTACAGCCCGGTGATGGGGTTTACACCGGTAGAAGGTTTTTTGGTGGACGTAGGCTGGGGGACGTATGGTTTTAAGGCTTCGCCCGTTTCTGGCAAACGGATGGCGGAGTTGATTGCTACCAATGAGACACCGGAATTATTACGGCCGTTTCGCCTTTCCCGCTTCTATGAACACGACCTGGTAGGAGAGAAAGGTGCGGCTTCTGTGGGACATTGAGGTGAAAGGTGAAACTTGAGTGTTTCACATTTTAAGGATTCCAAACGATGTTACTTTTGACCTGCCCAAACTGTGGCGCACGCAACGCCAGTGAATTTCGGTATGGCGGCGAGGTGAACCCCCGCCCCAAAAACCCGGCCGATGTGGCTGAGGATGATTGGACAGAATACGTTTATATGCGAAAAAACAAAATGAGTTTCCAGACGGAGTGGTGGTACCACCGGGCGGGCTGCCAGCTTTGGTTCCTAGCGGAACGGCACACCCACACTAATGAGGTGACAAAGACATATTTGTGGCAGCCTCGGTAGAATTTGGGAGATTAGAGATTGGAGATTGAACCAATTGTTAACCTCCAATCTCAGTTCTGTAAGTTGTTTAATTTTCATTCCTAAGTGGAAAATGAACAACTACTGCTCTTACTTTGTCAGGCCCAGGCTTATTTTGAGGGCTTTATCCACCTTTTTCATCGTTTCAGGGTTTAACCGCCCCCAATAACGGCCGAATCGTGATTTATCTACCGTGCGTATCTGGTTAAGCAAAATGATCGAGTTGTTACTCAGACCCCCTTCTGGGGCCTTCACTGCCACATTCACATCAAACTCGGTGTATTCGCCAGTGGTAATGGCAGCCACAATGATCACCGGACTATACCGATTACCAATGTCATTTTGGATGACCAGGGCAGGGCGCATTTTACCTTGCTCTGAGCCGCGAACTGGCTCTAAATCTACCGTAAAAATGTCACCTCGTTTGATGAGTTGGCTCATTGTCTGTTTCTTCTCCGGTATAGGCTGGCACATGGTTCAGCCAGGTTTCGCCATCGGCACTTTCCCATTCAGAGGTAATCAGAGAATCGGCCGTTGCATTGGCCTGATACCCGGCAATCAACCGTTCTCGTAAACTTTTTTGTCGCTGCACTTCGATGAAATACGCTACTGCCTCTGCAATAAACTTACTTTGCCCACGCCCTGGCACCATTTCGCGGATTTCATCCATCAACGGTTTGGGCAAGGTGAGTGTGACCTTTTCTGTGTTACGCATTTATTTGCTCCTTTTTATGTATGACATGCTACCATACAAAATACCTGATAAATTATACAGCCTTTTTACCATATAAGGAATGATCACATGGCTACTCCCCTTGCTGAAAAAACCCCCACTCGTTTGCAACCTCAGCCTCATGAGGTGATAGACCGCAGCCAGACGGTAACGTTCACCTTTAATGGCAAAGAGTACACCGCCTACCCTGGTGATACCATCGCTTCGGCGTTAGCGGCGGCCGGGGTGAAGGTGTTTAGTCGCTCCTTCAAATATCATCGGCCACGCGGCCTGATGTGCTGTGCCGGGCATTGTCCTAATTGCCTGGTGCAGGTGGCAGATGAACCCAGCGTGCGCTCCTGTGTCACACCGGTTGAAGCGGGCATGGTGGTAGAACCACAAAACGCCTGGCCGTCGTTGGATTACGATGTGATGTCGCTCACCGCTCTGGGCGACCAATTTTTGCCTGTTGGTTTTTATTACAAAACCTTCATTCGCCCACAAGCCTTGTGGCCTACCTATGAACATGTTTTGCGCCATGCGGCCGGGCTGGGCGAAGTCCACCCCGATACTCCTCCTGGTGAATACAATAAACAGTACCTCCATGCCGATGTGGCGGTGGTGGGGGGCGGCCCGGCCGGAATGGCAGCGGCTGTGGCGGCGGCCGAAACCGGGGCGCGGGTGCTGCTATTTGATGAAAATGCCCAGTTGGGCGGACATAGCCGATATGTGGAGATTGGAGATTGGAGATTAGAGATTAACCACCTCCAATCTCTAATCTCTAATCTCCCCTCTTTAACCGTTTACACCAATACTACTGTCCTGGGTTATTACGAAGATAACTGGCTTTCGGCCGTTTCTGGCAATATGTTTTATAAAATTCGGGCCAAAACGGTGGTGGTGGCTACGGGTGTTTATGAACAACCCCTGGTTTTTGACAACAACGACTTGCCTGGGGTGATGCTGGGGGGTGGGGTGCAACGATTGTTGCGGCTGTATGGAGTGGCCATGGGGCAAACGGCCGTTCTCATCACCAACAACGATGCTGGCTGGCAGGTGGCGGCCGATTTACAAAACGCGGGTATTACGGTGGCGGCCATTGCTGAACAACGGCCGAAATTTGACGGCGAATGTGTGTCCAGGTGTTCAGGGATTCAGGTGTATTGGGGGCATACAGTTCAAGAGGCAAAGGGACGGGGCAAGGTGGAATCGGCCGTTTTAGCCCCGGTAGATGCCAATGGGCAGGTGAGCCGGAGCGGACACAAAAAGGTAGCTTGTGATTTGTTGGTGATCAGCATGGACAGCGTGCCAGCTAACGGAATTTTGGCTCAGGCGGGGGGTAGATTTTCGTATAACGAGAATACTAATCAATTCTTACCCCATTCACTTCCCCCAGGCATTTACGCCGCCGGTCGGGTGGTGGGGGTGCAAGGGGTAAAGGCGGAACTGGAAAACGGCCGTTCCGCAGGCCAACAAGCCGCTCAATATGTTAATAACGAGTTTCGAGTTTCGAGTTTCGAGTTTCGAGTTGGGGAAACGGCCTCCAATCCCCAATCTCCAATCTCCAATCTCGTGCAAATCCCCAGCCACAAAAAACAGTTCATCTGTTTTTGTGAAGATGTGACCGAGAAGGATTTGCAGACAGCTATCGCCGAAGGGTTCGACAGCATGGAGTTGTTGAAGCGGTACAGCACCATCTCTATGGGGCCGTGCCAGGGCAAGATGTGTTCTGTCAACACCATTCACCTGTGCGCCCGCGCCAACAACTGGACAATTGAACAAACGGGCAGCACCACCGCCCGCCCGCCCATGAAACCGTTGTCATTGGGCAACCTGGCCGGGCTGAACATGGAACCCGTGCAGATTACCCCCATTCACGACTGGCATCTGGCGCAGGGGGCCAAGATGATGTTGGCTGGTTTGTGGCTGCGGCCAGAGCATTACGGGGATGTAACGGCCGAAATTCAAGCCGTGCGCCAGTCGGTAGGGTTAATTGATGTCAGCACGTTGGGCAAATTACGCTTCACCGGGCCGGGTGTGCCAACCCTGTTGGAGCGCATTTACACCAATCAATGGAAAAACCTGGGCATGGGTCGCGCCCGCTACGGGGTGATGTGCAACGACGAAGGCATTATTTTGGACGACGGGGTGACAGCGCGGGTAGGGGAGCAGGAGTGGTACACCACCACCACTACCTCTGGCGCAGGAGCCATGTTTGAGTGGATTCAATGGTGGATGCAGTCGGGCTGGGGTGAGGGGGTGCATCTGAATAACCTGACCGAGGTGAATGCCGCCTTTAACCTGGCCGGGCCAAATGCCCGCCAGGTATTGCGCCAGTTGACGGAGGCGGATATTTCTAACGCGGCTTTCCCGTACATGCACATGCGCGACCTGCGTGTGGCGGGGGTGCCGTGTCGTGTGTTACGCATTGGGTTTACGGGCGAACTGTCTTATGAGATTCATTGCCCCAGTGGGTATGCTTTGCATGTGTGGCAGGCGTTGATGGCGGCGGGGCGAGAATTTGGCATACGGCCGTTTGGGGTGGAAGCTCAACGGGTTTTGCGCCTGGAAAAAGCCCACATCATCGTCAGCCAGGATACCGATGCCCTCACTGACCCCTTTGCCGCCGATATGGCCTGGGCAGTGAAGCTGGATAAACCCGACTTCCTGGGTAAACGTACCTATCTGCGGATTTCGGCTGATGGCCCGAAACAACGGCTGGTGGGGTTCAAAACGGCCGATTCTGGTATAGTGCCAGAAGAAGGGTTACAAATTGTGCGGCGGGGAGCCAGTGGTAAATGGGACGAAATTATCGGCTGGGTGACATCGTGCAAATTTAGCCCCACCTTGAACGAGACGATTGGCCTCTGCTGGCTGCCTGCCGAGGTGGCGGCGGTGAATGGGGCGGCGTTTGTGATTCGGTTGGAAAACGGCCGTTCTTTTACCAACGCCCATGTCTTTCACGGCCCGTTTTATGACCCGGCGGGGGAGCGATTGCGGAGTTAGGCGGGGGGGATGAATGACAGATGGGATGGATGGGAGGGATGGACACGGATTTGAAGAGTGAGGAGCGAAGGGCGAGGAGTGAGGAGCGAAGGGCGAACCTGAAACCTGAAACCAAAAGAGGCATCTATGACAGATCGGCCGTTTTCCCCATATAACAAAATTGGTTTACATCTTGGCCCAGGGGCAAACCTGGAACTGTTGCAAAACTATGTCACTGGGTTGGATAGTGCGGCGATTCCTGTTTTTGTAACGGCCGTTTCCGACTACACCCCCCTGGCCCGCATTTTAGAATGGACACGGAACAGTGTTACACCTCATACATTAACTTATTACCCCTACATCCCAGACGCAAGTAACCAGTTTGGTTTTGACAAAGTTGAGTATTACCAAAAAACAAACCCCAATACAGTAGCCATTGCTTACTGGCGGTTGCTGCTTTCTGTATTGCCATCTGATCTTGTTAGAGACAAAGTGTGGATAGGGGTATTAAACGACCTGCGAGAACTGTCTGACGACCAGGGACAACGAGAGTTGATAACAAACTGGTTAGGGGAATTTGGTTTTGCCATTGCTCGTTTGGCGGTAGGTGATGGATATAAAATTGCTTTATTTGGCTGGCAAAGTGGACACCCCAACCAACAGGCATGGACAACTGTTGGCATGGAACGATTATTAGATTTTTGCCAGTCACACAAAGAACAGGCTGCCATTGCCTTACAAGAGTTTAGCAATGACCCTAAAGGTGTTTTTGATACATCAGGGGGCGGGATTGGCCGTTTTAGGACTATTTTTACGGCTGCCGATCAATACCACTTCTTGCGCCCCAACATTTTAATTACCACCTGGGGATGGCGTGTAGATAACGTACCTGGCTCAAGCCGGGCGATAGACCACATTCGACAAGCTGGGGAACTCTATGCACAGTATCCCGAAGTATTGGGGGCGGCTATTTGGACATTAGGTGAACAACCGAGTGAGGTTGATAAAAAGGTAGAACGGCTGGTTGAGCCATTGATTAAATTTACGTTGGAACACCGTTATGCCCCACCCCCCAGCACCCCACCTGCCACCTCTGCGCCGCCCCAAACGGCCGTTTACACCGCCCCAGCCACCAAAACGGCCGAACCCCCTGACGAAGATGAACCGCGCGCTCGCCTGGCACTGGGGCAGGCCCGCCGCCAGCAGTTTGAGAATGCCATTGCCACCAGCTTAAAAATTAACGATGCCACTCTACGCAACCGCACCCTGCTGGAAATAGGGCAACAAATTTTGGTAGATGAAGGGTACAACGATGAGTACAACAAGGTGGCGGCGGCTATTCTGAACCAGGAACAACCCGATGAGGTGTGGTTATCCCTTGTTCGGGGGGCAGTAGAACTGGATAACCTTGATCTGGCGGCACAAGTGACGGAAAAAATCCAGGATACGGCCGTTCGTGCCAACACCTTAAACGAACTGGCAGCCATGATGGAACCACCCCCGGCCGAAACCACCAAGTCCCAGCCCGTAGACATTCCGCCACCCACTCCCGAAAAATTGCTGGTGGAGGAAGTGAGCAATGTACCACCGATGTCACAAACGGCCGTTTCTCCTCAATCCAACGTTGCCTATGGCGGAACAGCTACCCCCAACGATGAACCAGAAGACAGTGGCCCACAAGTTTGGCTCTACATGGCGGATGGCAAAGACGAGCGGCAGATGATTTATTTGCAGCAGCCGGTTCAAATTATCTGGCGCGCCAACAGCCACACGGCCGATGATGACATCATTCTCATGTACCGCACCGACCCACACCAGGACATTTCCCACCTGTTTCGGGCCAAGTCCAACCCCAATTATCAGGAAGATACCAACGACCACGCCATTCGCCTGGGGGATAAGGTGGATTTGGAACGGCCGTTAAAACGAACAGATATGCAGGCACACCCCAGCTTCAAGGAGTGGAGCCTGGCCCGCACCCCCCAGGGAGCCATGCAGCGCAGTGAAGACATTCGCGCCGAGGGGTATTGGCAACCCCTACGCGGTTATCTTGTGGCGCAAAACCCAATGGTAGCCAGCTATCTGGCGGAGTGGGAAAAGGTGGCAATTGGTGACCTGTGGCAAGAAGCCGTCACCGTTGCCCGCGACATACCCGATACCAGCCAACGGCGCGACCTGCTGCTCCATTTCATAGAGACTTTGCGAACGGATAGCCGTTCAACTGCCGCCATCACCCTGCTGCGCGAAGATGCAGACCGCCCGGTGCGCCGTGCTGCCCGGCAAGCCCTGGGGGAGCCTCTGCCGGTGGCTGACACGCTGGAAGAAGCCAAAACTTGCCTGCGCCAGCAGCAATATACGCGGGCCATTCAACTATTGCAGACCGAAGACACTCAATGGCTCTCTTCTAACAACCAACACGAACAGGCGACCGGCCATGCCTTGCTGGCTCAGGCGTATGAAGAAACGGAGCAAGCCGAAGCAGCCTTGTCCCATTGGCAACAAGCCGCTACCCTGAACCCTAACAACGCCGAGGCCTTTGAGGGAATCGGCCGTACTACTCCGCAAGACAAGCTGGCAGATGCCGAACAGTTTATCAAAGGCCTTCAAACCCAATCTAGCCAGGCCCCCGGCCCGGCCGTTGGGCTGGCTACGCTGGCTGAACGGCGCGATGATTTGCCCACAGCCGCCGCGTACCTGAGCGAAGCCGCCGCCAACGCGGCCACCCCGGCTTTGCGCCAGCAGATTGAGTCGCGGCGAGAAATTATCATCCAATACCTGCCCCAGTCCGAGGCGGCTCCAACCCTGATAGAGCAGACGTTGAGCGAGACAGAACAAAAGCTGATTCGCCTGCTGCGTGACCATTTTAACCGAGAGGAGATTAAAGATTTGTGTGTTGAACTGGCCCTTGACCCGGAGGAGTTATCCCCGGCCGGTTTGAGCAGTATGGCGCGGGAGTTGGTGTTGTCTTTGGGGCGGTCGGGGCGATTGGCGGAACTGGAAGCGCGTATTTTGGCTTTGCGCCCGCACATTTACCAGGAGTCGGCGGCGACGGTTTTGGAGGAGGCTCAGGAAAGTTTGGCGCGTGGGCAATACCAGCAGGTGTTACAAACTTTGCAGACGCACGAAACAAAGTGGCAAAATGGTACCATTCCAGAACGGGCCACCGCGCACGGCATTTTGGCCCAGGCTTATGAGCAGTTGCAACAGCCGCAGCAGGCGTATTCCCATTGGAAGAAAAAAGCGGCTTTGTTGCCCAATGTCGCCGATGCGTTTACGGGTATTGGGCGCACGGCCCCAGAGGAAAAGTTGGCGGAAGCGGAACAGTTTGTAACGGATATTCACCGCAGTAACCCGGAGGCGGTTGGCCCAGCGGTGGCATTGGCGCAATTAGATCGCCGCCAGGGGAAGATGGAGGAGGCGACGCGCCATCTGGCAGCCGTGCCAACAGCCAGTTTGGTGCAGCGCAAACGGATTGATAATGAGGTGGCGCGGTTGCGTGATAACCCAACGGCCGTTCCTACGCTGCAAGCCCCTGAACGCCCCACCGGCAACCTGGCGGCCAATGAGTTGACGCTGACGCTGCAAGATTTGTTGAATGTGGCGACTGAACCAGAAAAAAGTGGTTTGGATACGGCCGATCAGCTAGAAATTTTGCAAAAGTTTATGCAACAGACGTTGCAACTACCTACCCTGTCGCTGGCGCAGAAGCGGGATTTGCGCCAGCGCACGGCGCGGGTGTTGGTGGAAGCAAAAGAGATGGGGCGTGTGACTCCGCAATTGGTGATGGAGTTGCAACTGCCCGCTCTGGAAAGTTTGTTTATGACCAAACCGGGGCATCGCCGCGCTTTGCTGCGGGTGGTGGAATCTTACCGCCGTCTACCCTATCGCCGCCTCTGGCTCTATTTGCGCCAACTGGCACGGCAACAAATTGTGAAGTTGTTGCCGGAGGAGTCTGTGAACAAGATGCGCGGTGAACGGGATGAGGCGGCGTTGCAGACCAGTTACCAGATGTTGAGAACGGCCGTTTGGAGTAGTGGGGATGTGGTGTTTCCGGGGCAGGCTGCTCAAACGATTGAACAACTGTTGTCGCCAGCCGCACAACCGGTTGCGGTGTGGCGCAAGGTGGTCAGGGAGTTGGTGGTGGTGGGTAATTTGGGGTATACCGTGCCAGATAGCTTTTTTGCCAGCTACACTGACCGTGTGCCGGAGCTATGGGGGTTGTTGTATGATTTGTTGTATAACCGCCAGGGGAGTTATGAACATCTGGATAGCTGGGGGCGGTTCAAACACAGCCCGTTGGAAAACCTGCCGCCGACGATTTTGCTCAATGCCTTCTACCCTCAAGAACATTTACCCTATCACCCGAAAACGGCCGTTGCTGCCCTCACGGCTTTGCAATTGAAAGAAAAAACCCGCGAACTGGATTACCGGGCTTATGTGCAGCTTGCCCAGACGTTGCTGCGCGACGAAGAGCTTGGTTTTGCCAATCTGGAGGATGTGGGCTGTTTCTTTTCCCATCTGGCGAACCACAAAGTGAGTTTTTGGGTGGATGAAAAGGAGGAAACCCATGCTGCCATTCATCCGCCGTTGCTTTCCAGGGTGAATTTGAATCCGACGTTGATTGACACGGAACTTACGTTGCCTGGTTCGTTGTTTAATCAAATGAGTTCGGCTTTGAATACGGGCAACCACATCATTCTGATTGGCCCGCCCGGCACAGGCAAAACGAGTATTGCCCTGGATGTGTGCCGCCTGGCCCATGACATGGGGTGTAGCCGGGGGTTTATCTCGGTCACAGCAACGGCCGATTGGACAACGTTTGATACGGTGGGTGGTTATATGCCAACGGCCGAAGGGCAACTGGCTTTTAGCGAAGGTATCTTTTTGCGAGCCATTCGGGAACAAAAGTGGCTGATTATTGACGAAATTAACCGGGCAGAGATTGATAAGGCGTTTGGTGAGTTGTTTACGGTTTTGTCAGGGCAGGCGGTGGTGTTGCCTTATCGGGACGGGTATCACCCTATTCGCATTTTGCCGGCCGGAGCTGTGCCACAAACTGAACGGGATTATGTCATCGCTCCCACCTGGCGGGTGATTGGTACGATGAATGTGTATGATAAGGCTTCGTTATTTGAAATGTCTTACGCCTTTATGCGCCGTTTTGCCTTTGTGGATGTGAGTATTCCCGACGATGGGACGTTTGGCTCAATTTTGGAGCAGTTTATGGAACGGGCAGAGGTGGCAGCGGATTCTGTGGTGGGGCAGGTGATATGTGATGTTATCTTCAAACAAGGGGAAAAAATTATGAGTTGTCGGCCGTTAGGCCCGGCGATTGCCCGCGATATGATCCGGTATGTGGGGCAACGACAGCAGCAGGTGGGGGTGTTGAGCCTGGAGCATTTGGGGGAGGCGTTTTTGCTTTATGCCATTCCCCAGTTTGATGGGCTGGAGGAGACAAAAATCAAAACGGTGTATGATTTTTTGAGCCAGATATTTCGTAATGCGCCGGAATCGGCCGTTGCCATTCGTCACCGCCTGCGCGACCTTTTCCCCCACTATACGGCTTCTTTGCCATCTGAGGAGGAGATGAAAACATTGTGGCCGCCGGAGGAGAACCCGTCGAGTTAGTGTGGATTAACACGGGTTACGGGGTAAATTTGGCGCGTGGTCATGAACGGCCGTGTTAGGAACGACGCTGGCTGAAGCACACGGTCATTGGCTGAAGCGCACGGTCATAAATGACCGCGCTAAAAACGACGCTGGCTGAAGCCAGCTAAAACCCGCCAACCCTATTCCCAAAAACCCGCAAAAACCCGCCAAACCCGCCAAAACCCGCGTTCCATTTCCCCCCTGCGCCTCTGC